>CAYTOM010000150.1:0-4072 GCA_964439335.1 uncultured Peptococcaceae bacterium
GCAAGGTAGCCGATAGAGTAGGTATCACTCGCTCGGTAATCGTTAATGCACTGCGTAAATTTGAAAGTGCCGGAGTGATCGAGTCAAAATCATTAGGCATGAAAGGGACCTATATCCGCGTCTTGAATGAGTATTTGTTAGACGAAATTAACAATCTCAGACGCTAAGAGGGGATAAAATTATTAAAAAAGATGTACATCTTTGGATAGACAGCGATGTTTATCCTCGGAAAAAAGTAGACAAGCCTGAATAAGTATGAAAATTATAGCTATGTCGGAGGTAAAGTTATGGCAAAGCAACCATGGCAAGAAAGCAAAAAGAAAAATAACGGTGATATTAATCGTGAGATGAAGCGTGCGGAAATTAAGCGCGAGCAAAAGATAAAGGACGATGCTCTGGCAGCAAAGGCTAAAAAATCTAAGCAAATGGGATTTTTGACTTTGCTGATGGGATTTGTCCTCTATTGGTTTTCCACTTTAGGTACCCAGCAAAATACTGCTGATGTGGTATTATTTCAAGTGTTAAGCACCTTTTTAGTTATGATCAGTGGTGTAGCGTGCGCTATGTACGGTAAATACAGCAATAATTCGCCGAAAATGTGGTATGTCATCGGTGGCTGTTTAGTCATTGTCGGGATAGTATTGTGTGCGATGGTTTTGATGTAGTAGATTTTGAGTAGGTGAAAATTTTGGCAAAAAAAGATAGAGAAAAAAAACGCCAACAGCGTGCGGAAAATGCCACTGAGCAAAGTATCGCCAGAAAAGAAGAAAAAGCCAGAATTAAGCGAGAGGTAGAGGAAAAGAAAGCTAAAGGCAAAGGGCTGATGAGCGCCGGTATGGCATCATTGGTCGTGGCGAGTTTGGCATTGATATTTGCGGATATTTTTGAGCCGTCCTTTGGCGGTAGTTTGAAAATGTTTGCCTATGGTTTGACAGTTGCCGCCGGAGGCTCATTAATGGCGAGCAGTCGCTATGCGGCTAAAAATTCAAAAAAATGGCTTTTATTCAGCGGATTAGCGGCGGTAATTTTGGGTATGGTTTCATTTTTCGGTCAAGCTGTTGGTATCCTAGTATAGATAAAGCAAGGTGAAAGAGTATGAAAAATACCTTAAAATTAATAATCCTGCTGATGTTTTTAGCAGGCATGGTTTTCTTGATATTTGGGCATATCGATTATTACAATGAGCAGGTCGTAGATGAGGTGAAAGGTGAATATTTAGGTGATGCCGGAATTTCTCGCGAGAAAGACAGCGTACAGGTAGCATTTTTTGATGATAGTGATATCGTATTTACGGTGCCTGAGGAGATGATTAGCGGTATCGACCTCGCCAAACTTACGAAAGATGAGCAAAAAGTGATGCACATTTATGCTGATTTAGTTTTGATTAATGCCCATACGGAAAAACGCACGATTGTTACCGGGCGTTTAAAAGAAAGTGTGGACGCTCAGTTTTATCGGATAGTTGGGGTAGAGTGTGTGCCACCTTACGAAAGCAATATTACATTTACCCAAAATGTCGACCATAGCTTGATCAAATGGCAGGAGGATAGAAGCAGATGAAATATATACGCAGTATTTTAGTTTATTTGTGGATAGGAATCATCATGATTATTGCCTTGCCATATCGGGCGTGGTGTAATCATGTAAAGAAAACCGATGTGCAGGCAGGCTATAAAAAGCTGCACAAGCTGGTGAGAGTATTTTGCCGAGTTATCCTGAAATTAGGCGGTATCAGATTAGAGGTGAAAGGTACGGAAAAATTGCCTAAAAGTGGTAATGTACTTTATGTCGGCAATCACCAAAGTATGCTGGATATCGCTGTGATTTTGGCTTTGGCGCCGGAGCCGTTGGGCTTTGTGGCTAAGGACAATTTGGAGAAAAATTGGCTGATTAGAACATGGGTAGAAAGCATTGGCTCGACCTTTATCGCTCGCGGAGAAAGTCGCAAAGCATTGGAAACGATTATCAAAAGTGCGAAAATCGTCAAAAGTGGTCATCATATGATGGTGTATCCGGAGGGCACGCGGACCAAAGACGGCAATTTAGGCGAATTTAAAGCAGGTAGCTTGAAAATTGCGACCAAAGGCGAGGCAAGCATTGTCCCGGTAGCGGTTGATGGTGATTTTGCAGCGATGCCACCACATACGATTTGGCTTACACCGACCAAGGTCAAGGTGACAATTTTAGCGCCTATTTCCGCAGAGGAAGTCAAGCAAACTGATACCAAAGAATTAGCCGAAAAGATAAAAACGCAGATAGGTGCATGTTTATAAGAAAAACGCCTTGAGCATTTGCTCAAGGCGTTTTCTATAGAAATTATTTTTGAGTATTTTCCGCATCGGCTTTACGAATTTGAGCGCGTTTGATTTTGCCACCGATAGTTTTCGGCAATTCATCGACAAATTCAACGACACGCGGATATTTATACGGCGCAGTAGCCTTTTTGACATGGTTTTGCAATTCCTTGATTAAAGCATCAGAGGGAGTATAATTTTTGGTTAATACGATCGTAGCTTTGACGACTTGACCGCGGATAGGGTCAGGTACAGCAGTGACCGCACACTCTAAGACCGCAGGATGCTCGATCAAAGCACTTTCTACTTCAAATGGCCCTATGCGATAGCCGGAGCATTTGATGACATCGTCGTGACGACCGACAAACCAGTAATAGCCATCGTTGTCGCACCAAGCGACATCTTTTAGGTTGTAATTACCACTACCTAATGCCTTTTCGGTATTTTCAGGATCATTGTAATAGCCGACAAACAGACCAACAGGCGGATTGTTGATGACATCACAGAGGACGATTTCACCCTCTTCACCTTTTTCACAAATATTGCCGTCGTTATTCCATAATTGCAAATCGTAAATAGGAGATGGCTTGCCCAAAGCACCGGGAATAGGCTCAAACCACGGGAAATCCGCAATCAAGACACTGCCTTCGCTTTGTCCGAAACCGGTATGAATCTTGCCACCGGTGTATTCTAACCAACGATTGAATACCTCGGCATTTAAGGGCTCACCGGCGGTACACCAGTTGGCTACACCGGATAAATCGTAGGCTTGGACATCTTCTTGAAGCATAAAACGATACATCGTCGGCGGTGCGCAGAAAGTAGTAACTTTATATTTTTCGATGACACTGAGGAGCTTTTTCGCATCAAAACGGATATAGTCATGCGCGAAAATAGTAGCACCGCAGATCCATTGACCGTAAATTTTACCCCAGCCGAATTTTGCCCAACCGGAATCGGTAACGCTCAAATGCAGTTTGTTTTCCTGTACTTGTTGCCAATATTTCGCGGTGACAATATGCCCTAATGGATGCATATAGTTGTGGCAGACGGATTTCGGCATACCGGTCGTGCCGCTGGTGAAATACATTTGCATGATGTCGGTATTTTTCGGAGCCTCATCACCGGTAGGACGAGCCAAGGTATCGGAAAATTCTATAAATTGCTTATTAAAGCTCAACCAGCCCTCACGCTCGGCTTCATTGACTAAAAGCAAATACTTGACACTGGTCATCTCCGGCTTAGCAGCTTCGACTTGGTTAATGACATAATCATCATCGACACAGATAATCATTTCAGCCTTAGCGGCATTGGCGCGGTAGACGATGTCTTTTTTTGTTAATTGCAAGGTGCCGGGGATAAAAATAACACCGAGCTTGATGAGAGCGGTAGCACAAATCCAGTATTCCCAGCGCTGGCGCAGGATAAGCATCGCGACCGAGCCTTTCTTTAAACCCAAGGATTTAAAATAATTTGCAGCTTGGTTAGACAAGCGGCTCATTTCGGCAAAGGTAAAGATTTTTTCATTACCATCATCATCGCACCAGACTAAAGCACGATTATCGCCTTTTTCAGCAGCCCAACCATCAACTATATCAAAACCAAAGTTGAAATTTTCGGGGATATTTACTTTATAGTTTGCTTTAAAATCCTCGTAGGAGCTAAACTCCTGACGAGGCAGAAATTTTTCTAACATAAGCGTGACCTCCTAAAACTATTCTGCGATTACAGCTAAAAACAACGCAGGCTCATCACCATAGCAATTTTGCCCATGAGGA
>CAYTOM010000151.1:0-4037 GCA_964439335.1 uncultured Peptococcaceae bacterium
GTAGCTACGAGCTGATTGTCGGGGTTTTGGAAAACCATGCCGACTTTTTGACGGATATGCCAGAGATTAGCCTCATCACCGGTATCTAAATCGTCAACGAATACTTTGCCTGTATCCGGTAGCAAGAGGGCATTCAAATGCTTGGCTAGGGTAGATTTACCACAGCCGTTTTGCCCGAGGATAGCCAGATGCTCACCGTCATGAATTTCCAAGGATAGATTATTCAAAGCGATTTTTTTGCCGATGTCGCTTTGGTAGGTGTGAGTTAGGTTTTCTATTTTGATCATTTCAGATGCTCCCATCATGTAGTATCAAGCGGATTAATTGGAGTGCGATACAAAAAATGCCCCTCGAGTATCCTCAAGGGGCGGTAAAAGTGTCCAATGAATTGTAAAAATCAGTTCATCTTCTTTCATCCAGACTGTACTGTCGGTATCGGAATTGCACCGATTCAGCCTATGGAGGCTTGCGGACTGAAAGTGGGAGCTTATCACCGCCGGTAGGGAATTGCACCCTGCCCTGAAGATGAATTTATTTTAGCATTGCTCATAGGTGATGTCAAGGGCTTAAAGGTATTTATTAGAAAGTAATATAAATAGGAGGGAGATTTAGCTATTGGAGCTTAAATGTGCTATCGGCACAGACTTCAAAGGTGCGTGCCCATGGATAGCAAAGCTCGAAAGTAGCATTAGTGACGGTGACGGGATAATTAGGCAGGATTTCCTGCGGTGTGAGGAATAAGGACAGCAATTTCTCGCTATAGGGGGTGTAGGCGTCGGTTAAATATGGCTCAATTTCATCGTCAGTTGCTTTAAAGGCGGTGGTAGATGGGTCAATCAAGCCTTTTTGGATGAGGGTCTGATTGAGAGAGGGAGCAAGGAGTGCTTGGTAAATTAAATCCTCGTTAAAACGAATATCTTTGAAGCGCAGGGCAGCTTGGGTGGCTTTGGTGCTACCGCTAAAGGCTTGGCTGAAACGATAATGAGCTAAGACTGTGCCTAAAGTATTGCTGCAGGTATTCCAGCCACTATAGCAATGAATTTGGGCAAAATTTTCGCTTTTAAGCAGGGTATCTGCCAAAGCGGCATCGCCACGATTGGTGGTAGCGATATCGGCGATGGCTACATATCCGGCATGAGAGAGGGATAAGTATTCGTCTACTAAATCAGGCTCCTGCGCGCGAGTGTGGATAAAGATGCTGTCTGTGGCTTGCTCATTAGGCGTGATTTGGGCAAAGGCGAGCTTTTCCGAGAGGATAGCGGAGAGAGTGTCGGCTTCGTAGGGAAAATAGGTATTTAATGCCTCGCTATCATCGATGATGATATTTACCTCTAAGGGTGGTAAATCGAGATACGAAGCGAGAATGAGCATGGTAAGCTCATCAGCCCCATGAATAAAGGTGACCTGCGCGGAATCGCGAGCTAAAATATGCCGCTTGATGATATTAGACGGGCAATATTCGCTGGCATCGTCCTGCCCGATGACGAGATTGAAATAGCCTTGGTTAGCTAGGTTTTCCAGCTGTTCAATCATTTGCTCATTTTGGAGAAAAAGAGAGCGGTATTTGTCTAAAACTGCGGTAGGGACGGTGCTTTCGGGAAGAGGAGTATTATTTACCAGAGATTTATCCCACGCTATACCGTAGGCTTTTAGTTCGTTAGTATAGGGGGAGAGGGTGCTATCGTATTGGCTGGGTAAAAGGCGAGGGAGAATAGCCAAGACAGTGATAGTTTGGTCGGTATTTTGGCAGAAATTTTCTAACCGCGCGAGATCGGTGCTGATATCGGCGAGAGAGTCGCTATGGCGAGAATTGATAAGTCCGCCCTGAAATAGCTGATTGGTACAGATGATGATATGGTCGGTTTTGGCAGAGGTTTTTTCGAGCCATTGCCAGAGGGCGTCTTTGTTAGATGCGGTGAGATAATCGTCCAGTAATTCTGCCGGTGGCAGGAGGATTTGCATATCAGCCATTTCGCCTAAAGTTTGGGGGTATTGGGTATTGCAAGGGCGAGAATCAAGCGGAATAATAGCCACTGTGGCGGTGGGGGTATTTTTATAGAAATGATAGCCTCCGATGAGTAAAATTAAGCACATCGGGATAAGCAGAAAAGCTAATTTTTTGCGCATAACAGTCTCCTTTGATATAATCCTTGGGCGGCGGTAATGAATAACTATATTATAGCCTATCGTGCTTAAAAAGAAAAGAGTAAAACTGAAAGGTATACAATTCTCACTATTTGGGCAATATGGTTTTGAGGTGAGAATAGTGAAGAGGGATATTGTCAAGAAGGGCTTAGTAACAATGGTGCTTTTGGCACAAGGCTGGCAGTATGGTGCAGTAAATCAGACGCTGTTTTTAGATGAGGCGCTGCGCAGGCTGGAGATAGCACCACAGGGCTATGTGGTGTCCGGGTGGTTGCGATTAAATAATGAGAAAAGTGTGTATATATTGGAAAGATTATTAAAAAGCAAGCTATCTTTTGGCGATAATGTGCTTGATTTTCAGGGGGAGCAATTAAAGGTAGTTTTGTCCGGTGAGCGAGAAAAATCGCTCAGTATGCAAATGGTGACGGATAATGTTTATCTGGCAGAGGAGTGTCGCAAGTTTTGGCAGGTATTTGCCGATACCTGGGGCAAGGGAGAATTAATAGGCATAACTGTCATGGCACGAGCATATGAAGAAATAAGCCCATTTGCTCAGCATGAGCTATGCCGAGATTTGGCAGTGTATTTAAAGGGCGAGGGAGATATCCACTTGAGCACTGATGGGGTGGAGGGTGTATACTACAGTAAATATTTAGCCCGCGAAATGACGATATGCCAGACGAAAATTAATTATAATGTAGTATTGCGCAAAAAGGAGGGCTATACGGATATTTATTTGGGTTATCCGGTGATTTATCAAACCTACTGAGGAAAGATGTCACTAAAGTAATGTGTTAAAAAAATTAAAATTAAGTGACAAGCGAAAAAAGGCTTTTTAGCCATTGACCGAACTTCAAGAATCGTGTAAAATAGACAATGAATAATACTGCATAGTTAGATGCAAGTGTAAAAAAGAGAAATAAGCAGTGAGCGAAAACTGCACAGATAGACAGCATATAATAGGATTAAGGGAAAAAGCAGATTGCTTGGAGGAGGTGACCTGCGGCTCTTTTTTTGGGAGAGCTGAGGGAAAGATGGATAAATTGGTGGTAACTGGGGGGCATCCGCTAAAAGGCGAGGTGACGATAAGTGGTGGTAAAAATGCTGTATTACCGGTAATTGCCGCAACTATTTTAGCAGATAATATTTGCGAGATTAATGCTGTACCGCATTTATCGGATGTGTATACTATAAATGAAGTATTGACCTCTTTAGGGGCAAAGGTGGATTTTCATGACGATGTTTTATTGATAGATCCGCGTAGTATCGATACTTATGTCGAAACGTATGAATATATACAAAAGATGCGTGCAAGTATCTTGATTTTAGGGCCTCTTTTGGCGAAAAAGGGCAAGGCGGTAGTGTCTGCTCCGGGCGGCTGCCAGATAGGCTCGCGCCCGATAGATTTGCACATCAAAGGACTGCGTGCTTTAGGCGCGGAAATTGAAATCAATGATACGACTATCGAGGCACGATTAGAGGGCAGATTTAAAGGTAACAAGATTTATTTGGATTTTCCCAGCGTAGGAGCTACGGAGCATATCATGATGGCGGCGGCTTTGGCTGAGGGGACGACGATTATCGAAAATGTGGCTGAAGAACCGGAAATTGTTGATTTGGCGAATTTCCTCAATCATTTAGGGGCAAATATCCGCGGTGCCGGAACCAATATGATTAGAATAGACGGTGTAGAGCATTTAGGGCAAAAAAGAGTGCGCCATACGATTATTCCTGACAGAATAGAGGCAGGCAGCTATATGCTGGCGGCGGCTATTTGCGGTGGTAATGTGCTGGTGAAAAATGTGATTGCCGACCATATCAAGCCGGTAATTGCTAAATTGCAGGAGGCAGGAGCACAGGTCGAGGACGAGGACGGCAATATCCGCGTGATT
>CAYTOM010000152.1:0-1912 GCA_964439335.1 uncultured Peptococcaceae bacterium
GCATGAGGTAGCGCATGATGAATTGGCTAATTTTATGACAAAGGCTGATTTTAACGGTTTAAATGTGACGATACCGTATAAAAAAGAGGTCATGGCTTATTTAGACAGTATCGATGAAAAAGCCCAAGCTATCGGCGCGGTTAATACGATTAAAAGTAAAGACGGTCGATTGATAGGGTATAATACGGATTACGATGGATTTGCCTATTTATTGCACAAAAATGCTATTGCGGTAGCCGGGAAAAAAGTGCTGGTTTTAGGTAATGGTGGGGCAGCAGCGCCGGTGCGTGAGGTCTTAAAGGCAGAGAAAGCGCGCGAGGTAGTGACTATTTCGCGCAAGGGTGAAAATAATTACACCAATCTGGCACAGCACTATATGGCTGAGGTCATTATCAATACGACTCCGGTAGGTATGTATCCGCATAATGGCGAGAGTGTGATAGATTTAAAGAACTTTACTGATTTAGAGGCTGTGGTAGATATTATTTATAATCCGCTAAGCACAAAATTAGTTTTAGAGGCAGGAGAACTGGGTATCCAGGCAGTAGGCGGCTTGGATATGTTGGTAGGGCAGGCGATCAGAGCCTGTGAAATTTGGACGGATCAAAAAATAGCCACTTCGGAATGGGATAAAATAGCGCAGGAAATTATGAAATTAAAGCAAAATATCGTCTTAGTAGGGATGCCAGGCAGTGGGAAAAGCACCTTGGCTAAATTATTAGCTACGGCGCTTGGGCGTGAAAGCATCGATATGGACGAGCTATTTTTAGAGGAGTATAATCGCAGTGCGCAGGAGGTCATCATCGAGGACGGTGAGGAGCGCTTTCGCCAGATGGAGCATGAGCTGGCTAAAAAATGTGGGCAGCAAAGCGGCATTATCATTTCCAGCGGTGGTGGTGTAGTGACGAGAGAGGAAAATTATTTTCCACTGAAACAAAACGGACTAATTATTTGTTTAAAACGCGATATTTCTAAATTACCACTGGATGGACGACCGATTTCACAAAATAATGATTTAGAGGAGCTCTATCAAAAGCGTAAACCACTGTATGAGAGATTTAGCGATTATGTGGTAGAGGTAGACGATGATAGCAGAGTGAGCTTGGAGCGAGTGCTACAATTATTATAATAATATTGACGGAGAAAGGTAAAAATTTTTAAACAAAGCCAGCTAAAAAAGTATTACAAAGGATCAAGATAAAACTAAAATAGGATTAAATAAAATGGGAAAGGAGGCAGATTATGAGTATATATTTGCCTGAGCCCCTACTGGTCAGCTATCAGACTATGGCACATAAATTAGCAATTCCTCTGGGAGAGGTTAAATGCTATGATGACCAATCAGGAGAGCTGGATTTGGTAAAAAACAGGTATGGCTTTTCTGTCTGGCAAGGTATTTTTAGCGAAATACATGGTGAACAAGCATATTTGGATTTGCGGCGGGCTTATCATCATGCGTGTCTGGGAGCGACGCATTTAGACAGATGGAAGATGAAATTGGAAAGCTATCCGGCATGGGCGCGCAGACTGCCCGAGGTACGGCATATAGATGCTCATACCTCGCAGATAATGTCGGAGGCATTTAAAGAGCAGCATCGTAGAGAGGCTGTAGGATTGGCATTGGCTCGTATGGAAACTATCGAGCGCAAGACGAAAAAATGTGCACGACTTAATTTTGCGATTGTAGGTGAGGCGCGTCTTTTGGGTAATAAAGTTTGGCGCGAAAATTTAGAGGATATGCTACCTAAAGGGCTAAAATATCGTTTTGCCTATAGCTATACGACCTTGCTTTTGGGGAGTAATATGACTAAGCAAATCTTTTTGGAAATGGTGGATTTTAAGCCTGTTTTGTATAATTATTATGATGGTATCTGGAGTATGCGGACCTTTAGCGGCTTTGATGGGGTGATTT
>CAYTOM010000152.1:1922-4028 GCA_964439335.1 uncultured Peptococcaceae bacterium
GGGTCGGAGATGGTAAAAATGCGCTCGGGATTAATAAACCACTTGCCTTTTGTTCGGAAAAATTAATGCTTGATGACAAGAAAGCAATTATGCAGATGTATAAAGCGCTTAAAGAGAAAAAAGCCTAGTAAAATATCGATAAAAACAGTAGCTAAGAATTGCTATGAATTTAGAGAGAAAATGTTGCTTTTTGGAAAAATATATGCTACTAAAAAATGTGAAAATTTCTTGTATTTTCTCAGCAAATATGCTATAATGTAGCTGATGTGTTTTTGACGGGACAAATAAATCAAAGGAGGGTCATATCATTTCACGAAATAAAAAAGAAGGCACTGTCAGCGTGATTCCCCTGGGCGGATTGGGCGAAATCGGCAAAAATATGACAGTCATTAAATTTGATGAGGAAATTTTAGTAATCGATTGTGGGCTGATGTTTCCGGAGGATGAGCTATTAGGTATCGATGTAGTTATTCCGGATATCAGCTATTTATTGGAAAATAGACAAATGGTTCGGGGTATAGTTTTGACACATGGGCATGAGGATCATATCGGGGCATTGCCGTATGTCTTGAGAGAGCTTAATGTGCCGGTATATGGGACGGCTTTAACGATCGGATTATTAGAAGCGAAATTAAAAGAGTCCGGTATCAAGGACGCTAAGTTGCATGTGCAAAAGCAAGGCACACAGTTTAGAGTAGGCAAATTTCGCGTAGAGCTTTTGCACACTTGCCATAGTATACCTGATGCTTGTGCGATAGCTATTCACACTCCGTATGGAGTGATTTTTCATACCGGCGATTTTAAACTTGATCAAACTCCGGTCGATGGTAAGCTAACCGATTTTCAGCGTATTGCAGAGCTGGGATATAAAGGCGTACTTTTGATGATGTCTGACAGTACTAATGCTGAACGCCCCGGATATAGTTTGTCAGAAAAAGTAGTAGGCAAAAGCTTTGATGATCTTTTCCGTGGGATCGAGGGGCGGATTATAGTTGCTACCTTTGCGTCTAATGTCCACCGTGTGCAGCAGGTCATTGATGCGGCGTATAATTATAAGCGCAAAGTCGCTGTAGCCGGTCGTAGCCTGGTTAATACGGTAACTGTAGCTCAGGAGCTGGGTTATTTAAAAGTACCGAAAAATTTGTTGATAGAATTAGAGGATATTAATAAATATCCGCTGGATAAGGTAGTTATCATTACTACCGGTAGCCAAGGCGAGCCGATGAGCGGATTGTCCAGAATGGCAATGAGCGATCATCGCAAAGTGCAGATCATTGAGGGAGATACGATAATTTTATCGGCTAATCCTATCCCCGGTAATGAAAAGTTGATTAGCAGAGTCAGTGATTTGCTCTTTAAGCAAGGTGCGAATGTTATCCAAGGCTCGGAAGCCAAAGTCCATGTCTCGGGGCATGCTTACCGAGAGGATTTAAAGCTGATGCTTAATTTAGTGCAGCCGAAATATTTTATGCCGGTGCATGGTGAGTACAGCAAATTATTGAAACACGCTTTATTGGCAGAGGAAGTCGGCATGAGCGCGGACAATATCTTTGTTTCCGAAAACGGTAATGTTTTGGAGATCAATGAGGATAAAGCAGCTATTACCGGCAAAGTCACCTCCGGCAGAGTGTTGATTGATGGCTTGGGCGTAGGCGATGTAGGTAATATCGTCTTGCGCGATCGCAAGCAATTATCACAGGACGGCATCGTAATCGTGGTGGTAACTATCGATAGAGAAAATAGGCAGGTAGTAGCCGGACCTGATTTGGTTTCGCGTGGCTTTGTCTATGTTAGGGAAGCAGATGAGCTGATGGACGAGGCGCGTGAAAAGGTCAACCAGTGCTTGGATAAATGTATGGAGAAAAATATTACCGAGTGGGCTGGGCTGAAATCAGGTATTCGTGAAACCTTGAGCAAATATCTCTATGAGAAAACTCGTCGTCGCCCGATGATTTTGCCGATTATTATGGAAGTATAAAAATTGCCTTTTAGGCGTAAAAAAGCACCCGTAGATTTACGGGTGCTTTTTGTGTGTGATAAATTTAGTTTTCTTAATGGTAAACTATAAAACTAGCGCGAGCTTACGGTCTTAATCCCATACCGCCC
>CAYTOM010000153.1:0-4014 GCA_964439335.1 uncultured Peptococcaceae bacterium
ATAGCAGGATTTGATTGTTAAAATATCCTCCTCGTGATAGCCCTAATTGACTAAATAGGCTTTTGTCTCCTCTAAAAGCACATTTTTCGGATAAAACCAACCGAAAAAATGCAGATAAATCAGCCCCACTACAAATACAATGCTCAATATACCCGACAAACGAAACAAAATCTTTTCGTGCATCATTCGCGCATACCTCCCAATCCCATACGCAAATCCTCGGCAATTTCACTGATTTTGCGCATCCGATGATTGATACCGGATTTGCCAAGCGGTGGGTCCATCAGCTCACCTAATTCCTTTAAGCTGACCTCCGGATAGGTCAATCTTGCCTCGGCTACCGCCCGTAATTGATACGGTAATTGCTCAAAGCCTATCTTTTCCGCTATCAGCTCAATATTTTCAATCTGCTGAGAAGCGGCGGTCACCGTTTTATTAATATTCGCTATCTCACAATTCATCATACGGTTGACATTATTACGCATTTCTTTTTGGATACGGATATCCTCTAACTGCAAGAGGGCATTATGCGCGCCAATCATCCCTAAAAAGGTAATGATTTGCTCACTTTCTTTAAAATACACCACTAAATTTTGTCTGCGACTGCTTATTTTAGGCGCCAGCCCCAAGCTCTCCATAAACGCTACCAAGGATTCGGAATATTCCTCGCTATTCGTCACTATCTCCAGATGATAACTGTTATGCGGATCACTCAACGATCCCGAGCCTAAAAATACCCCACGCAAATAGCTTTGCTGGCAGCATTCCTTGCGGACTATCCGCTCGCTCACTGTGGGATTATACATCAGTCCGTCCTTAGTTAAGCCCAAGACATTTAAGACCTCGACCACCTTGCCATCAGCCGGCAAGCGCACCTGATAGACATTATTTTTCTTTAAACGATTGCGCCGCTGGACAGTTAACTCTGCCTCTATTTGAAAGAGGCTCTTAAACTCTTTAAAAGCCATGCGGGCAATAGCCGCATTTTCTGTCACCAATTCCAACGACAGACTATTTTTGGAGCCGATTAATATCGTCCCGTCCATTCGTACCAGTCCTGCCAACTGAGCAATACGGCAGCATCTCTGCTGTGGTTCAATGCGTGCCAGCTCATTTTTGACTGTATTGGCAAAGCTCACCCGTCTTCGCCCCTTTCTTTATACTTTTACTCTATTTAATGCTTGTTTAGCTATACTTTGACTTTTTTCACTTTTCTCCGCCACAATGGTTTGCCTTGATAATAGCGATAATCGCCATAAATCGTCTCTACGACCAATTTTGCCAGCTTTTTGCTGTCGTGGCGTAACACCTCATCATTTTGCAACAAATCAGCAGCTAAGACCTTGACATTCATTTTATCCAAATTTTCTTTATCATACGCCACTACCTGCGAGCCTTCGGCACTATAGCGTGCCAAAACCTCGTCGGTAATCGCGAAATTATTATTCAAAATGCAATAATCAACGACATCTTTACCCAAATAATCCACTACCGCCTGCAAATGATCCGATGCCCGATAATTATCCGTCTCTCCCGGCTCGGTCATGACATTGTTGATATAAAAAACCATCGCCTGCGAGCGTTTGATATGCGAAGCCACACTACCTACCAATAAATTCGGGAGCACACTGGTATACAGACTACCCGGTCCCAAAATAATCGCATCTGCCTCATCGATTGCCTTTAAGACCTCCGGTACCGCCTTGACACCGGTGGGTTTGATTTTCAGTCGCTTGATTTCGTCTTTTGCCTCACGCAAATTGCACTCGCCAAAGACCTCGCCACCATTTTTTAATTCGGCACAGAGAGTGATCGGCTCATTGGCAATCGGTAAAACTTGCCCGCGAAGATATAAAAAACTATTAATATCACCTACCGCCTCGGCATAGTCACCCTTTAAATCGCACATCGCCAACAAAAGTAAATTGCCCAAGCTATGCCCGTCTAATTCCTCGCCTTTCGTAAAACGATAGTCCAATAATTGCTCCGTTAATTCCTCTCTATCGGACAAAGCGACGATACAATTGCGAATATCACCCAGCGGTATCACTCCAAATTGCTCGCGTAATCTCCCCGAGGAGCCACCATCATCGCCCACAGTGACCGCCGCAGTGATATTCCAGGTGTATTCCTTTAGTCCCTGCAAAATAGTTGCCAAACCACTACCGCCGCCGATAACCACTATTTTCGGTCCCTGCTGCAAAACCTTGGTTCGATAATAAGACCGCTTGCCCAGCGGATACGCTACCGAGATATAATGCTGCATCACTCCATAACCGGCAAAAATTATCACAATTACGCCAAATACCGCTAAGACTATCCCCTCGCCAAAAGAAAAATTCGGAAAAAATTCCTCGCAAAAATGGACAAATCCTTTGACCAAGCTCCTGGTTTTCGGCGTATTGACTAATGTCCACGCACCACCTATAAATAACAAGCCACCACCCAGGACTGCCAATATCCACCATTTTACCGAAAAAAGAACATATAACCATTTTGTTAATTTATTCTCCGCCAATTCACTTAACTCCTTTAAGCTCATGATGATTGCAATTCACCGTATAGCCGGCAGCTTTCAATATTTCCGCTAATTTTAAAACGATCGTCACCGAGCGATGCTGTCCACCGGTACAGCCTATGCCCAGTGTCAAATGATGCTTGCCCTCTTTGATATATTCCGGCAACAAAAACAAAACAAAATCGGCAAATCTTTGCAAAAATTCCTGACTGAGCGGTGAGGACATGACATAATTCTGCACGCGCTCATCATAGCCGGTCAGCTCTTTCAATTCCGGCTCATAATATGGATTGGGCAAAAATCGCACATCCATCAACAAATCCAAATCCGTCGGCACCCCATACTTATAGCCAAAGGAAACCAACGACACTCCAAACGGCTCCAGCTCATCGCCCCATTCCACCCAGAGGATATGACGCAATTCCTGGATACGCAAGCGTGAGGTATCGATTACCTTGTCAGCTTTGCCACGAATTTCACGCAATACCTTGCGCTCTAATGCCAATCCCTCGCTGATAGTACCGCCGGCAGCCAAAGGATGACTGCGCCTGGTTTCCTTGAAACGATTGATCAAGACCTCGTCTGATGCCTCTAAAAATAATATCCGATAATAAATGCCCATTTCGGTCAATTCAGCTAATGAACTGCTCAAATCATCTAAAAACAATCCGCCGCGGACATCGATAACCAGCGCCACCTTGGAAATATTGCCTTCAGATTTTTGGCAGAGCTCCGCAAATTTCGGAATCAAAGGAGCCGGCAGGTTATCAATACAGAAAAAGCCCATATCCTCAAATATTTTCATTACATTACTTTTTCCGGCACCGCTTAATCCCGTAATAATCGCCATTTCTTTAATCATCATTCCTGCCCCCTTTATTTCCATTATACCCTGCCTAAAAGCTCTGCGCAAGGTTTGTTTTACTCTTTTTGACATAAAAAAATTGCCCAGAGGCAATTTTAATAATCAAGCGAGCTTTCGCCCACAAATTCACGCACCAAAGAATCCTGCGGTGTATAGGCAAGCGGTAAAAATAGCATTTTCTGCAAAATATGCTTGATACTGTCTAGCCCCCACAGCGCGCAGTAGCCATCATCTAAGCCGGAAAAAAGCTCGAGCAAATCATTGCGATACAAATTTAGCTCATAGGGCAAAAAGGTATTGAGACGATAGTCAGACTTATCCACATAGGGCAAGATAAATTTTTGCTCGCCTCTGCTCACCTGATTAAAATATTCCACCGTGCGTGACACTGTATGCCCGCGGAATTTGCTATCACGCATAATTCGCCGCAGCAGGCGGAGCTTATCCGGGCAAATTTCCGTCTCGCTATCAACGACACAGCCCTGCAATTCGACATACACCTTGGTTGCTAATTTCTCCAAATCAGCTGTCAGATACGGATTTAAGCCATGAATTCCCTCGATAATAACGATATCGCCTAAATTACACTCCAAAACTCTGCCACTTGCTTTGCGCGATTGGCTAGGAAAGT
>CAYTOM010000154.1:0-4005 GCA_964439335.1 uncultured Peptococcaceae bacterium
GACGACATGGGATCCGGGGATGTCTTTTACATGCAGCCAAGTATCAGTCAATTTGGCAATTTTTAAGGTTAAATAATCATTTTGCAGATTATTTTTGCCAATCATGATTTCGTAGCCGTCTTTTTCGATTTTCATGACCTGACGGGTAGAGGAATCCTTGCCGGCTTTGTTTTTGCGATTGAAATGGGCTTTGATATAGCCGGCACTTTCCAATTCACTACGAATTTCCGCTAAATCGGAGGATTTTTCGGCATTATCCAACGAAGCATTGACACTTTCCAAGTAGGATAGCTCGTCAGCAGTCAGGATAATTTGCTCACCGGCTTTGATAGCTCCGGCTTTGGCTTTGTTATAGCGTTTGAAATAGCTTTGGGCATTTTGCGCGGGAGTGAGCCGGGGGTCTAATTCGATTTGGATTACCGGCTGGGTTTCATCATAGTAATCGATAACCTGAGCGATATTGCCCTGCTTGATTTGATAAATATTAGCGGTGATGAGCTCGCCGTATTTTTGATAAACTGTGGCAGAGCAGGCGGCATCGATAGTTTCCTGCTGAATGGCTAGCTTGCGCTGGCAACGCTCGATTTCGCGATTTAGCACATGGCGCAATTCGGTGCGTTTTTGCTCTAAAAGCACGCTTTGCTCACGCGTACCGATGAAATCCTCTAAGAGATTGCTCATATTGGGATAGGGTATTTGGGTGAGATTGGCAAATTGCTCCAGCTTAAATGGGGCAAATGCATAGGTGATATTGTCGTTTTTGACCAGTGTCGGCTGCCAAATATGGTTCAAAGCTAAGTCTTTGAAATTCATGATTTGCTGCCAGATTTGGGAGTATTCATATTCGCCGAAGTAGTGAGCGGTGGTAGTAGGCTCAATATCAGCACGAGCTAATAATTCACACACTGATTGGGGACCGAAGCCGGCTAAATGGTTGAGGAGGATTTTTTCTGTTTTCATATCCTCATTTTCGTAAAACCAGCTCAAGAAATCGTCATAATTAAGGCTTTCTAAAGCGGATTTTTCCTGAGGCGGTGGGGCGATGTAGGTTAATCCCGGCATGATTTGCCGATAGCGATTGTCCTCAAATCCCAGACGGCGGATGGCGTCTAAAATTTGCCCACTTTGGGGGTCAATGAGGATAATATTACTGTGTTTGCCCATAAATTCGCCGATCAATACTTTGGTAGAAAGCTCGCCTATTTCGTTGTAGCCCTGGGCGGTGATATGAATGATACGCTCGTATCCCGGCTGGGTGATGGAGATGATTTTGGCGTTTTCCAGGTATTTGCGCAAGACCATGCAAAAAAGCGGCGGCGTGGGTAGTGGGGGCTTGCTTTCGCTGATAAAGCCCATATGGGCGCTTTGCGGGTGCGCCGATAGAAAAAGGCGGTGATTGGCACCATGAGCGCGGATAGTTAAAACGATTGACTGGTTGTCGGGCTGTTGGATTTTGTCGATACGACCGTCTATGAGATTATCATGAAGCTCTTTGGCTAGAGCGCGGATAGCTAAACCATCTAAGGACATAAATAAATTCCTCCTAAAAATTCAACAAGTTTTCCATAATATTTATCAGTATACCACAGAATAAATTCTTTTTCCATGGAAAAATTCCTGCCTTTCGCTTAAAAGAGGTCTGCGATTTATATTTGAGGCATAGATATAGATAAAGCGTACAAGCAAATTAGGAGGAAATGCGATGACTAATTGGCAGCAGGATAGTAGGGCAGAAGTGATAAAAAAGCTCAAAAGTAATATTGATAGTGGCATCAGCACTGATGAAGCGCAAAAAAGAATGAGAAAATACGGCGAAAATGTCTTAAATACGGCGGAGGCACCGAAAGCATATAAAATATTTTTGCGCCAATTTACCGATGTGATGATTGTTATCTTGTTATTGGCGGCGGTAGTATCGGCTTTTTTAGGAGAAATTGCTGATGCGGTGACGATAGCGATCATAGTTTTGGCAAATGGTATCTTGGGATTTGTCCAAGAATACCGCGCCGAAAAATCTATCGCTGTTTTAAAGCAATTAACCGCACCCATAGCCCATGTCAAACGAAATGGCGTCTGGCAAGAGCTAAAAGCGCAGGAATTGGTCATCGGTGATATCGTGCAGATAAATGCCGGGGATATCGTCCCGGCGGATTTGCGCTTGCTAAAGGCGGTTAGTCTGGAAATGAACGAGGCTGCTTTAAGCGGTGAGGCAGTAAATGCGCAAAAAGATGCGGAGAGCATTTGTGCTAAAGATTGCCCTTTAGCGGAGCGTAATAATATGAGCTATATGGGGACGATAGTTACCGCAGGCTATGGTGAGGGCATAGTGGTAGCGACAGCGATGCAAAGCGAAATCGGCAAAATCGCCGGATTATTAGATGATGAAATGATGAGCAAAACGCCGCTACAAAAACGTTTGGCGCATTTGGGGCGGATATTGGTAATGCTGTGCCTGCTAGTGGTAGTAATGGTAGCAGGGATAGGGGTGTATAATGGTGAAAATGCCTATCAAATGTTTCTTTTGGGGGTGTCCTTAGCGGTAGCGGCGATACCGGAGGGCTTGCCGGCTGTCGTCACGATAGCTTTAGCCTTAGGGGTACGGAGAATGCTTAAAGAGCAGGCGATTATCCGTAAATTGCCGGCGGTAGAAACTTTGGGCTGTGCGACGGTGATTTGTACCGATAAGACAGGGACTTTGACTGAAAATAAAATGCATCCGGTCATGGTGCAGACAGCGCTATATAATTATGAAGCAAATAGCGACCATAGCCAATGGGCGGCTGAGGCTAAATGGCTCGTGCGCTGTGCAGTGCTTTGTAATAATGCGGCGAATATCGCCCAGGCTAATCAAACGGAGCAGGCATTGCTGGAATTAGTGAGCGAAAAAGAGTATGAGACGATAGTAGCGGATAATGTGCGTCTAAGCGAGGAGGCGTTTGACAGCAAAAAGAAAATGATGAGTGTCTGCTGCCAACATGGCGCGAAAACGATGATTTATCAAAAGGGTGCGCCGGAGTATCTGCTGAAAAATTGTCGCTATGTCATGCTCGATGGCAAGGCTACGGAGTTGAATAATTCTTGGCAGGAGCAAATATTAGAGCAAAATAAAAAGCTGGCGCTCAAGGGCTATCGAGTTTTGGGCTTTGCGGTGCAAAGCGAGGATATTTGCTTGGCAAATGGGGCTAAGGTACAGGCGGAGGGATTGGTATTCTTAGGATTGGTGGCGCTTAGGGATAATTTGCGCCCTGAAGTGTACGAGGCGATAGCTAAATGCAAATCCGCCCAAGTGCGGGTGGTGATGATTACCGGCGACCAGCCATTGACAGCGAAAAGTATCGCTTGCGAGGCAGGTATCTGTAGCGAACGAGAGCAAGTTTTAAGCGGTAGTGATTTGCAAGGCATGAACGAGCGTACATTGCGCCGAATGGTCGAAAAGGTCAGTGTGTATGCGCGGGTGACGCCGGAGGATAAGCTCCGTATTGTCAAAGCATTAAAGCAAAATGGGCATATTGTCGCGATGAGTGGTGACGGTATCAATGATGCTCCGGCTATCAAAGCGGCGGATATCGGCATTGCCATGGGGCAAAATGGTACCGAAGTCAGCCGCGAAGCTGCCGATATGGTCTTGGCAGATGATAATTTTGCCACGATTGTACGCGCGATAGAGGAGGGGCGCGGTATTTACAGCAATATCCGCAAATTTATCCGCTATCTGCTGGCGTGCAATATCGGCGAGGTGCTGACAATGCTTACTGCGGCAATTTTAATGCTACCGATGCCGTTATTACCGATTCAAATATTGTGGGTCAATCTGGTGACAGACGGCTTGCCGGCGATGGCTCTGGGTGTTGACCCCAAAGAATCCGACCTGATGCACCGAGCTCCGCGCAAAAATACGGAAAGTATCTTTGCCGCAGGATTAGGGCGCAAAATCGCCTTTCGAGGGATAATGATCGCTTTTATGACGATGACGGTGTATATTTTGGCGTTTAATTATTCCTTTGG
>CAYTOM010000155.1:0-4003 GCA_964439335.1 uncultured Peptococcaceae bacterium
TTTTGGATTTGCCTTCGGGCGTCGAAAATGAAATCAAATTATAATCTGGCATGAGCTTGAGGAGGTGTGCAAGTAATGAAAGCTATTTTAGGTGAAAAAATTGGAATGACCCAGATGTTTACTCCAGAGGGCAAAGCTGTGCCCGTCACTGTAATTCAAGCGGGTCCCTGCGTTGTCGTCCAGACAAAGACTGCCGATACAGATGGCTATGAAGCAATTCAAGTCTCATTCGGTCAAATAAAAGAGAAGAATGTCAACAAACCTTTAAAAGGACACTACGCAAAAGCCGGTGCTAAAGCAAGCAGATATTTGAGAGAGTTCCGCGTAGAGAACGCTAGCGAGTATGCTTTAGGACAGGAAATCAAGGTTGATATTTTCCAAGTAGGTGATAGCGTGGACCTATGGGTCACGGTTCTAAATATCATCGCCGCAGTGGTTCTTTGGGCGCTTTAGGTCCAAACAGAGTATTTATCGGTCGTCCATTGCCTGGTCGTATGGGTGGAGATAAAATCACTATTCAAAACTTAGAAGTAATTAAAGTTGATACTGAAAATAACCTGATTTTAGTTAAAGGTTCTGTGCCGGGTGCTAAGAAAAGCATGGTAACCGTTAAAGCTAGCGTAAAAGCTAACTAATCAGAGTTGAGAAAGGAGGAAACGACTTATGCCAAAAGTTGCTTTATATAACGCACAAGGAGCTCAGGTAGGCGATATTGAGCTTAACGACGCTGTATTTGGTATCGAGCCTAATGCAAGCGTAGTTCATGAAGCAGTAGTAATGCAAATGGCCAGCTGGAGACAGGGCAATTCCTGCACTAAATCCAGAGGCGAGGTAAGAGGAGGCGGCCGCAAGCCTTGGAGACAAAAAGGAACCGGTCGTGCCAGAGTTGGTACTATCCGCTCTCCGCTATGGCGTGGCGGTGCTATTATCTTCGGGCCGAAACCCAGAAGCTATAGCTACTCTATTCCTAAAAAGAAAAGACGCTTAGCTCTTTGCTCTGTACTTTCCAGCAAAGTCGCTGAAAATAATATTATCGTATTAGACGAGCTGAATTTTGAGGCTCCGAAAACCAAAGAAATGATTAAAGTATTGAATGCTTTGAATGTAGAGGGCAAAGCTTTGGTAGTTACCGGTGAGGTTGTTGATAATGTAGTTTTATCTGCCAGAAATATTCCCGGTGTATTGCCGATGGCTGCTGATGGCATCAATGTATACGATGCTTTGAATGCAGGCAAAATCATTTTGACTAAAGATGCTGTCGCAAAAATTGAGGAGGTGTTAGCGTAATGGAGAAACAAGCCAGAGATATTATCTTACGCCCTGTCGTAACTGAGAAATCTGTTGATTTGATGCAGGAAAACAAATATGTTTTCAAAGTAAGAATGGACGCTAACAAAATCGACATCAAACGCGCAGTTGAAGAAATTTTTAAAGTAAAAGTTGTTGGTGTTAATACCATGCGCGTTAAAGGTAAAGAGAAACGCATGGGTCGTTCTGTGGGCAGAACCAGTGATTGGAAAAAAGCTATCGTTGAGTTAGCTGCCGGAGACACCATTGAAGTATTTGAAGGCATGTAATCAATTTTAGTAAGGAGGGAAACATAATGGCAATTAAGAAGTTTAAACCTACTTCTGCCGGTAGACGTCAGATGACCGTTTCCGATTTCAGCGAAATTACTGCTTCCAAACCGGAGAAATCTCTCGTAGCGCCGTATAAAAAGCATGCCGGACGCAATGCGCAGGGTCGCATTACTGTCAGACATCAGGGCGGCGGTCACAAAAGACAATACAGAATTATTGACTTCAAGCGTTTGAAGGACAATATCCCGGCTAAAGTCGCCACTATTGAATATGATCCTAACCGTACAGCTCGTATCGCTTTGTTAAATTACGCTGACGGTGAGAAACGCTACATTATCGCTCCTAACGGCTTGAAAGTCGGCGATACCGTAATCAGCGGTACTGATGTCGATATTCAAATCGGTAATGCAATGCCGATTTCCAATATCCCTGTTGGTACTATTATTCATAATATCGAATTGAAACCTTTGAAAGGTGCTCAGTTGTGCCGTTCGGCTGGTGCTAGTGCTCAGTTGATGGCTAAAGAGGGTAAATATGCTCACTTGCGTTTGCCTTCCGGTGAGGTTAGATTAGTTTTGGCTGAATGCCGTGCTACTATAGGTCAGGTTGGTAATCTTGAACATGAGATCATCAACATCGGTAAAGCTGGTCGTACTCGTTGGATGGGTGTTAGACCTACAGTTCGTGGTTCTGTTATGAACCCGAATGACCATCCGCATGGTGGTGGTGAGGGTCGCGCTCCTGTCGGCCGTAAGTCTCCGATGACTCCTTGGGGCAAGAAAGCATATGGTCTTAAGACCCGTAAGAAGAAAAATATTAACAATAAATATATCGTTACGGCACGCAAGAAATAATCTTGAGTGGGTTTAAGCTAGATGCTTGTGTGAAAGGAGGCATATTTCTTCATGAGTAGATCGTTGAAAAAAGGTCCTTTTGTAGAAGAAAAGCTCTACAATAGAATCGTTGAGATGAATGAGAAGAATGAGAAAAAAGTATTAAAAACTTGGTCGCGTAGTTCCACTATTTTCCCGGAATTTGTCGGACATACCATTGCTGTGCATGATGGTCGTAAGCATATCCCGGTATATGTTACTGAAGATATGGTAGGACATAAATTGGGTGAGTTTGCACCGACCAGAACATTTAAAGGCCATGCCGGCAGTGAAAAATCTTCCGGTTCCCGCTAATATTAGAGAGGAGGTTTAGCAATGGAAGCAAAAGCTGTCGCTAAATATATCAGAATCTCTCCTCGTAAAGCAGCTCAGGTAGCTGACCTTGTCAGAGGCAAGAGCGTGGGAGAGGCTTATGCTATTTTGAAATTTACACCAAATAAAGGTGCGGCTATTATTGAGCAGGTTTTGAAATCTGCTGTAGCTAATGCCGAACATAACTATAACATGGATGTTGATAAATTATATGTAAGCACCATTTTTGTCGATCAGGGTCCGAGCTTGAAACGTTTCAAACCTCGTGCTATGGGTCGTGCAGACGGTATCATGAAGAGAACTAGTCATATTACCGTTATGGTTAGCGAAAAGTAATCTAAGGAGGGAAACTTGTGGGTCAGAAAGTAAATCCAAAAGGTTTACGCGTTGGCGTAATCAAAGACTGGGATGCTAAATGGTATTCCGATAAAAACTATGTAGAACTCCTCCATGAAGACTTGAAGCTCCGTAAATATTTGAAAGAGAAATTATTCGCTAGCGGTGTGTCCAATATCGTTATTGAGAGAACTGGCACTACTAAGGTGAAAATTAATATCTTTACTGCGAAACCCGGTATTGTTATCGGCAGAAACGGAGCAGAGATTGAGGTTCTGCGCAAAGAATTAGAAAAGATGACCAACAAACAAGTCGATGTACGCATTACTGAAGTTAAGCGTCCCGACATTGATGCCCAGTTGGTAGCTGAGGCTACTGCCGGTGCATTAGAGAGAAGAACCGCATTCCGCCGTGCTATGAAGCAAGCTATTAGCAGAGCGAAGAAGAGCGGTGCTGAAGGTATTAAAATTGCTATTTCCGGCCGTTTGGCAGGTGCTGATATTGCGCGTACTGAATGGGCTAGCGAGGGTAAGGTGCCTCTGCATACTTTGAGAGCAGATATTGACTATGGTTTTGCTGAAGCAGATACTACTTATGGTAAAATCGGTGTTAAGGTCTGGATCTACAAAGGTGAGGTTCTTCCTGAGGCTAAGAAACAAGGTTAAAGGGGGCCGTTATCAATGTTGTTACCAAAAAGAACAAAATGGCGCAGACCGCATCGTGCCAGCCTGAAAGGTACTGCTCACAAAGGCAACACTGTGACTTACGGTGAGTATGGTTTGCAGGCTATGGAGGGTGCTTGGATCACCAGCCGTCAGATAGAGGCTGCCCGTGTTGCGATGACTCGTTATATTAAGCGTGGCGGTCAGGTTTGGATTAAGA
>CAYTOM010000156.1:0-1106 GCA_964439335.1 uncultured Peptococcaceae bacterium
TAGCTTAGCAGAGTGCTGTGTAATTTCGAGCTAAATAATTTATCACCTACCAATTTTGGTAGGGGATTTTTTATGCCTACCTAATGGCAATATAAAAAATATTTTGGTTTCAGGCGCATAAATTCGCAAAATTTCACCCCATATAGGAAAAATATGTGCTATAATAAAAATGCTGTGGCTTTTTTCACAGCGGAATTTGACGCGGTAAAAGATACCTTTTTGGCATATAATATAAAAATAGGGAGGTGCACTATGAAACAAGAATATTTTATCAAAGAGCATGAGCAGAGCGAAAAATTGTGGCTTCAGGCAGATAAAAAAAGAGCTCATATTGCTAATTTGCGTCTGGTAGCGGCGGTCGTAGTTTTGTGCGGATTAGCCATGTGCTGGAAATCAAATGTAGCAGTAGGCATAGCTTTAAGTATAGTGGGTTGCGTGAGCTTTTTCGTTTTGGTGAGCTTAGATAGCAAAGCAAGCGACCAAGCTCAATTACTCGATGCGAAAAAAACCGTATTAAAACGCTATATAGAGCGCTTTGATGATGAATGGTATGATTTTTCGGATACCGGCAGTGAATATTTAGATGAAAAGTTTACCAATGGTGTGGATTTGGACATTTTCGGGGCACGCTCGGTTTTTCAGTATATCAATATTGCCCATACGATGCAGGGACGCGATGCTTTAGCGGCAGCATTAAAAGGAAAGTATATCGCTGAAGTTCAACCCAGACAAGAGGCAGTAGCCGAATTAAGCCACAAAATAGACAGTGCGATAGCGTTGGAAACTATGGCGCAGAAAACTTTGGGCGATAAAGCCCTAAATCGCGAGTGTGTCGAACGCTTTACCAATAGCATAACCGGAGGCAAAAAAGAGCCTATCCGGAAAAATATCTTGAGCTTTGGCTTACCGCTAGCGACATTAGCGGCATTGGTGGCTGGGATAGTCGGGGTAATCGGCTTTAAACCGTTGGTTTTGCTGATAGCGGTGCAGCTATTTTTGTCGATGTACGCCAATGGTGAAATCAAAGCCAATTTGGATATGCTTTACGAGATGTATCGCCCATTAGAGGCGTATGACCAATTAGCCAAAGTGATTTTAATCTAGCA
>CAYTOM010000156.1:1116-3950 GCA_964439335.1 uncultured Peptococcaceae bacterium
TGAGCAGTACGAGGCACCCTATTTACAGGCTCAAGTGGCAAAGCTAGCCAAGGATGGCGGTGCCGAACAAGGATTGCGCTCTTTAAGCCGGATTGCCGGTATGCTCAAGGTGCAAAATTCTATGCTGTATTTACCTTTGTGCGGGATTTTGATGTGGAATTATCATTCTTTGCGGATGTTTAATAATTGGTGCTTGAAATATGGGCAGGAGGCAGGAAAATGGCTAGAGGCTATCGGCGAATTTGAAGCATTGTATTCCTTAGCGATGATAGGCTATATTAAGGATACCTCTTGCGTACCGGAAATAGTTACCGCAGATACTACTCCACAGTTAGAGATGAAAAATGCTATGCATCCGTTGATCGCCCAAAAGCGAGCTGTCGGCAATGATTTTGCGATTTGTGGGGGATTAGCCGTTATTACCGGTTCTAATATGAGTGGTAAAACTACCTTTTTGCGGACGATTGGGGTTAATTTGACCTTGGGCTATGCCGGTGGTTTGGTCTGCGCTGAGCAATTTAAGGCATCAGTGATGAAATTGATGACTTCGATGCGCATCAGCGATGATGTAAGTCGCGGTATTTCTACCTTTTATGGGGAGTTGTTGCGGATCAAAGGCATGGTCGAGTATAGTAAATATCAAAAGCCGATGCTGGCATTGATTGATGAAATTTTCAAGGGTACTAATTCGGCTGACCGCATTATCGGGGCAGAGGCTACTTTGAAGACCTTGAATAAGCCATGGGTACTGGCGTTAGTAAGCACACATGACTTTGAATTGTGTGATTTGGCTAATGATGAGCAGGTTAACGGTGTAAATTATCATTTTGAGGAGTACTATGACAACGGCAGATTAAAGTTTGATTATACGATTAAAACAGATCGTTGTCACACGAGCAATGCGCAGGCTTTGATGAAAATGGTCGGAATTTTGCCTGAGCAACAATAGGAGGAAAAAGATATGTTTTATGATTATGCAAAAGTACATGTCCAAGCCGGCGATGGCGGTAATGGCTTAGTGGCATTTCGGCGTGAGAAATATGTGCCATTAGGTGGACCTGCAGGTGGTGATGGCGGTGATGGTGGCTCGATTATCCTCAAGGCTGATGAGGGCTTGCGAACCTTGATAGATTTTCGCTATCAGACGCACTACAAAGCAGATCGTGGCGGTCATGGCATGGGTAGCAGTCAGCATGGCAAAAATGCTGAGGATAAAATATTGCGTGTCCCGGTGGGTACGGTGGTGCGTGATGCCGACAGTGGCGAAATTTTAGCGGATTTGACCAGAAACGGTGACGAGGTAGTGGTCGCTAAAGGCGGCAGAGGCGGCAGAGGTAATACGCATTTTGTCAGCTCGACGCACAGAGCGCCGACTTTGGCGGAAAATGGCGATATTGGTGAGGCACGCTGGATTACTTTAGAATTAAAATTGTTGGCTGATGTCGGACTGGTTGGCTTTCCGAATGTCGGCAAATCGACTTTGATTTCCCATGTCTCGGCGGCTAAACCGAAAATTGCGGATTATCATTTTACGACGATTACCCCTAATTTAGGTATGGTCAAGGTCGATGAAGGGCATAGCTTTGTCATGGCGGATATACCGGGATTAATCGAGGGTGCTGCCGATGGTGCGGGATTGGGGCATAGATTTTTGCGCCATACCGAGCGTACCAAGGTTTTAATTCATGTGCTTGATATCAGTGGCTCCGAGGGCAGAGACCCACTGGACGATTTTGTCAAGGTCAATACGGAGCTGGAGAGATATAACGCCAAGCTCATCAAACGCCCGATGGTAATTGCAGCGAATAAATGCGATATTGCCTTGGATGATGAAAATTTGAAACGCTTGCAAGAAGAGTATGGCGAGCAGTACGAGATATTCCCGATTTCGGCGGTTTCCGGCGAGGGACTGAAGCCATTGATTTATCGGGTATGGCAGCTATTAGAGGAATATCAAGATGACGAAATCGAGGAAGTAGATGTAGACGAAGTCAAAATCACTAAAGTCGAAGCGAAAACGCAAGAGGAGAAATTTAAAATCGAAATTGGCGCCGATGGCATTTATTATGTCAGTGGTCCGGAAATAGAGCGGCATTATCGTCGTAGCCAGCTGGATAACGAGGATTCGCTCAATAGATTTTTACAAATAGTCGAGGCGATGGGTATCGTCAAAGCGCTGCGCAGGGAGGGTGCCAAGGACGGCGATACGGTCAATATCTGTGGTTTGGAATTTGATTTCTTAGATTAATTTGCGCTTAGTGAAAGCAGTTGGATACTTTAGTTAGTCAGGTGATAAATGATGCTTGTCTTGTTGAGTAATCTCATTTTTGCGGTGCTTATTTTAGTTTTTTCGCTGCGTTTGGTATCGAAAAAGCATCATTGCGAAAAGCTGTCTTTTTTGCTGTATTTGCTGTTATTTTTCCTGTGTGCGATAGAGTGGCAAATGATAGTGTTTGATTTTGCGGCGGTGGAGCTTTTTTGGTATACGGCGCTGGCTTTGGGCGGAGTATTAATGCTATATTTCAATTTTTCGCCCAAAATCTATTACTATATCAAGGATTTGGATTTGCGTGAGGTGGAGCATTTAACTGCTTTGGAGGAATTGGTGCGTGAGTATGTCCGCTTAAATTTATTTCCCGGGGCAGTCGAGATGCGGTATCGCTTTTTGACCTTTTATCAGGTAGAGGATACAAAGCAAAAAGAGCTGGTCGGGCTGATTGATGATTATATCAGCGAAAATAGCTGCGATAGCAATAAAGATTGGCGATTGATGATAATTTTTGCGGTATCTTTGCAAATTGTAGTGTTGCTGGTAGCCTTGCTTTACAATATGC
>CAYTOM010000157.1:0-3908 GCA_964439335.1 uncultured Peptococcaceae bacterium
CGCGGCTTATTTAGAGGCTACTGCTTTGACCAAAGAAATCAATGATTTGCAGGAGCAAATCGAGGTTTTGAAAAATAAATTGCCGGAGGAAGCTGCTGATACTATCGACGATATCAGCGAAGAAGTAGCCGACACTATTACCGATGTCCAAGAAGATTTAAGCGAATTAACTAAATGCATCAGAGATGATGCAGAATAAAAAAAGCCTCCCTCAGGGAGGCTTTTTTAGGAGGATACGCAGATACTATGATTACCGCACTTTATATCCATATACCGTATTGCAAAAGCAAATGCTATTATTGTGATTTTTTGAGCTTTGGTGGCGAGGATTATACTCATCAAGACCGTTATATTGATTATCTATGTCGGGAAATAGAATTAGCCCGAGAAAAATACGAATTATCTCTCCGCAGCATCTATATCGGCGGTGGGACACCGAGTATTTTAACTACTCAAAGCCTAAAAAAACTTTTAAGCACTTTGCAAAAAATAGCCCCCCACGGTGAATTGGAATTTTCCTGTGAAGCCAATCCGGAGAGCTTAACTGCCGAAAAAGCTGATATTTTAGCTTATTATGGAGTAAATCGCTTGTCATTAGGTGTCCAAAGCTTAGACGAAAAATTTTTGCGGCTCTTAGGCAGAGTACATACTATTCACGATGTCGAAAACGCCGTAAATTTTGCCCACCAATCCGGTATCAGCAATATCAATCTGGATTTAATGTACAATCTACCCACCCAAAGCCTCACTGACTGGCAAAATACTCTCACTCAAGCTATTAATTTTAAACCTACCCATCTAAGTGCCTATCAACTGCAAATAGAGGAGGGGACCTATCTGGCTAAATTGGTGCGTGAGCAAAAAATTATCCCTCCAGATGAGGATATAGCAGCTGATATGCTCCACTACACCAGAGAATTTTTGCCCAAATATGGCTATATAGGCTATGAGCTGTCTAATTATGCCCAAGAGGGCTTTGCTTCCAAGCATAATCAAGCCTACTGGCTCCAGGAGGATTATTTAGGCTTAGGGCTGGGGGCGACATCGTTTCTCGATGGGGCATTTATCGTCCGCCCGACATCGATAGCCGATTATTATCGCGCGATAGATAATCATAATCTGTCCTACGACACAGAAAAGCTCAGCCGTACTGATTTGATCAGCCAGTTTATTTTTATGGGGCTGAGATTGCACACAGGTATTGAGCTTACGCGCTTTAAAGAACGCTTTGGAGAGGATTTGCCTGCACTATATCCGCAGGCTATCGCGAAAGCCTGCCAAAATGGCTTGGCAGAGCTTACCGCGACACATTTTCGTTTAACGGAAAAAGGAAAATTTTTAGCTAATGAGGTCATGATAGATTTTTTAGACTGATTAGATGACAAATCCCCCATTAACCCCGATAATTTGACCGGTGATAAAGCCTGCCTGCTCAGAGGCTAAAAAGGCAACTGTCTCGGCGATATCCATAGCTGTGCCTAAACGACCGAGCGGAGTTTCCTCGCATAATTCCTGCATGGCTTGGGTGTCTAAGTGTCGATTCATATCAGTGTCGATCACTCCCGGTGTGATACAGTTGACTGTAATATTTGACGGACCTAATTCCTTGGCTAGAGCTTTAGTCATCGCTATCAAAGCTCCCTTAGCCGCAGAGTAATGCACCTCGCAGGAGGCACCTACCTCGCCCCACATCGAGGAAATATTAATAATTCGCCCATTTTTTTGCGAAATCATATAATCCAAAACATTTTGCACCCCAAAAAACGCCCCGTCCACCGTCACCGCAAACATTCGCCGCCATTTTTCGTAGGTGATATCCTGAAAAAGTAATTGCTCGGCAATGCCGGCATTATTCACTAAGACATCTATCCCACCAAAAGTGGCATTTGCCTGGCAAAACATCTCACGCACGCTATTTTCATCAGCTATATCGCCACACAAAAGCAAAACTTTCACCTGATATTTTTCGGCTAATTCCTTGACCTCGAAAGCAGCTTGGTGATTATGCTGATAATTTAAGGCTAAATCGTATCCCAATGAGGCTAATTTTAAGCTGATAGCCCGTCCGATACCACGCGAGGCACCGCTAATAAAAGCTGTAGGCATAAATATCGCTCCTAATTTTTTTATTTTATTATAGCCCTGATTTTAAGCAAAAGCAAGATTTATATCTAAATTAAAGCTTTAGCAAAAAGACCTTTCTCAAACCAGCGAGAAAGGTCTTTTTTTATATTACAAATCCAACTTTAAATCGCCGTCTTTGATCCAGCCTATTTTGCGTAATATTTGGGCAAAAATAAATGAAAGCACCGCCGGTAAGACAAAGCAAATTAAAACTAAGCCCAGCCAATCCATCATCGTGATAGCTACCCTGCTGCCAGCCATAATTTCACTGACCCAGCCGGTATACACGCCAATTTGCCCAACCAATCCGCAAGTGCCCATACCGCTGGAAATAGCAGGGCCATTCATCTCTAAATGAAAGATACAAGTAGCAATCGGTCCGGTAATCGCCGAGGCTAAAGTCGCCGGAATCCAAATACGCGGATTTTTCACGATATTGCCCATTTGCAGCATACTGGTGCCTAATCCCTGGGAGATAAGCCCACCCCAGCGATTTTCTTTAAAGCTGATGACCGCAAAGCCGACCATTTGCGCGCAGCAGCCGGCAACTGCTGCTCCACCGGCTAATCCGGTCAAGGAAAATGCCGCACAAATTGCCGCCGAGCTAATAGGCAAAGTAAGTGCTACCCCTACCAAGACAGACACGACTATTCCCATAAAAAACGGATGTAATTCGGTCGATAATTTGATTAAATTGCCGAAATCCATCGCCAATACTCCGATATACGGTGCTAATAATGCCGATAAAAACACCCCTATCAAAATAGTAACTGCCGGAGTGACCAAAATATCTATTTTCGTTTCACCGCTGATTAGCTTGCCACATTCTGTAGCGACGATAGCGATAATTAAAACTGCCAGTGGTCCACCTGCTCCGCCCAAGACATTGGCAGCCTGACCGACGGCTAGCATTGAAAATAAAACCAACGAGGGCGCATTTAAGGCAAATGCTATCGCCACTGCCATCGCCGGACCTGCCATTGCCTTGGCATAGCCACCGGCTTCGTTAAAAAAAGCGATATGGGACAAATCTCCGATAGTGCATAAAATAGTGCCGATTAAAAGTGAGGCAAATAAACCCTGTGCCATCGCACTTAAAGCATCAATGCCATAGCGTTTGGCTGAAATGACGACATTTTTTTTGGCAAAAAAACTTTTTGTGGACATAAATAAGACCTCCGTAACAAATATAATTTAAGACATATCCTACAGAAATAATGTAACAAATCTAATATTGTAACTAATTGTAGACTTTTTAGATGATAAAGTCAATCTTTTCAGTTTAATTATCCTTTGTGCTAAATATTTATACAAAAGATAGGATAAGTTTAGTAAATATATGCAATATTGCCGTACTTCTCCTAATGCAATCACTATCTACTTTTGTTATAATATTGCTAAATTAGTTTGAAAACTAAAAGTGCTCTGCCAAAGAAAACTAAAATTTCGGAGGAAAAGTTATGAAAGCAACTAAAAAAATCGCTACCTTGGTTTTGGCAGCGAGCCTGTGGAGTAATGTAGCCTATGGCTTAAACTATGAAGTAAAAAACGGCGATAGCCTTTATAAATTGGCAACTAAATATAATTTAACTATAGATGAGCTGAAAGAAGCCAATAATTTGACCGAAAATATCATTTATCAGGGGCAATATCTCTATATCCCCAATAATAATCACCAAAACGGGCGGAATTATACCGTAGCAAGCGGTGATACCTTAGCAAAAATCGCCCAAAAATTCGCTACTACCGTCGCCCGACTTAAAGTAGCCAATAATCTGACCAAT
>CAYTOM010000158.1:0-3906 GCA_964439335.1 uncultured Peptococcaceae bacterium
ACGGCTCCGGTAATGGCTTGCTCACCACGATTATCATCATTATTTTATTCGTAGCGATGATGGTATTTCTCTTTAGCTTGTTTGATGCATCAGATGGCTCTGATGTTACCAATACTACCGAGCGCACAGCATTGGTAGACCAAGTCCAAATGACCGATTATTACAGGGATGATATCGGTTGGATCACCGAAAAAGATGTCCTCATCGCCGGATTAGAGGATTTTTATCACCAGACAGGCGTCCAGCCCTATGTGATGCTCATCCCCTATGACAATCGATTTTGGCATGGTAATGATATTAATGATACTGCCGCTACTGATTATTTAGAGCAAGTCTACGCGCAGACCTTTACTGACGAAGCACACTATATATTTGCGTATTTTGCTTGTGCCAATGATGATAAAGATTGGCTTGACGGAGCATTTTACTATCTCAAAGGCTACCAAGCCGACACCATCATGGATAGCGAAGCGCAAAAAATATTCTGGGGCTACTTTGAGCGGTATTACAACGACACCTCCTATACATTCGAGGAAATGTTTGCCAATACCTTTAGCGATACAGCTGCTAATATCATGAGCAACCCTACCAACGGCTATGATGTTATGAATATGCTCATTGTTGTTGGTGGCATCGTAATCGTAATCGTGGTGATTATGATTATCGTGCGCACCGTAGCGGCACGCAAGCGTGAAAAAGAGGAATACACGCGCCAAATTTTAGAGACACCGTTAGAAACATTCGGCACGGATACCACCGAGCTGGAGAAAAAATATGAAGACTGATTTCTAAATATCAAGGAGGAATTAAAATGAGTATTTTAACCAGATTTAAAGACATTATGTCCGCTAATATCAACGCCCTTTTGGACAAATGCGAAGACCCCTCAAAAATGATTGACCAATATTTGCGCCAATTAAAAGAGGATCTAGCCGAAGTCAAAACCGAAACTGCCGCTGTCATGGCAGAGGAAAAACGCACCAAGCGTTTATTAGATGACAACACTGCGGAAATCGCGAAATACACCGAGTTGGCTAAAAAAGCCCTGACTGCCGGCAATGACGGCGATGCCAAAGTCTTTATCAGCAAAAAGCAAGCCTTGGAAGCTCACCAAGCTGATTTAGAAAAAACCTATGCTTTAGCTCATGCCAATGCTGAAAAAATGCGTGAAATGCACGATAAATTGACTAACGATATCCAAGAATTAGAGCAGCGTCGTTTAAATGTCAAAGCTAAAATGTCGGTTGCTAAAACCCAGGAAAAACTCAACAAAATCAACGATTCCATGAAAGATGTCTCCGGCTCGATGGAAGCCTTTGAGCGCATGGAAGCCAAAGCCGACCGCCTGCTTGATGAAGCTAACTCTATGGCAGAATTAAACGAAACTCCAAAAGACTCTGCCGAGGAAATTGCGAAAAAATATGCTCAGGATTCTTCTGTCGAGGACGAATTGGCTAAAATGAAAGCCGAATTAGGATTGTAAAATTTAAAATCACTTTAAAGCACAAGCTCTCGGCTTGTGCTTTTTTTATATCCGAAACCCGGTCACTTATTGCTTACATTACAAAGATTTATCGTAATTGAGCTTATTTTTAGCCTTTTCGCTGAAAAGAGCCTTGACATTAGTCCGAAATCATACTATACTATCCCTTGCTATCTAGTACGATTTCAGACCGGAGGAATGTAAATGTCTAAAAATATAGCCGAATACCTGCACATAGTAAATACACTTGCCGCAGAATTAGAAACTATCTACCACCAAGCCGCCCTAAAAGTCGGACTAACCGACAGTGCGATGCTCGTTTTATACCATCTGCTGGACAATGGCGGTTCTTGCCTCTTAAATAATATTTCCAAAGAAACCGGCGTCAGCAAACAAACTATCAATTCAGCCATTCGTGCCTTAGAAAAAGATGAAATTATCTACCTCTCCGCCTCAAGCGGACGCTTTAAAACTGTCCATTTGACTGAAAAAGGCAAATTACACGCTGAAAACACCGTAGCTAAAATTTTTACCGCCGAAGCCAACTCCTATGCCAATTGGAGCGAGGATGAAATCACTACATATGTGCGGCTTTTTCAAAAATATGTCAATTCACTGCAAAATGAAGTTAATAAATTATAATTCGCTTTAAATTTTTTCGCAAATTATGGAGGACCAAATGAATATCCAGCTTTCTGATCACTTTACCTATTCGCGATTAATTCGCTTTACCCTACCCTCGATAGCTATGATGATTTTTACCTCGGTTTATAGTATCGTCGATGGCTTTTTTGTCTCTAATTTCGCCGGCAAGACTCCTTTTTCCGCTGTAAATTTTATCATGCCCTTTTTAATGATTCTCTCTACCGTCGGTTTAATGTTTGGCACCGGTGGTTCAGCTATTGTCGCTAAATATTTTGGCGAAGGCAAGCCTGAAAAAGCCAATAATTGCTTTTCGCTATTTGTTTACTTTTCCTTTGCCTTAGGTGTCATCTTTGCTATTTTAGGCATCATTTATATCCGCCCTATCGCCGAATTTTTAGGCGCGGACGGAGAATTGCTCGACTGCTGTGTCGTTTATGCCAAAATCATACTCATAGCTTTGCCATTTTTCATTTTGCAGATGCTTTTCAGTTCATTTTTCGTCACTGCCGAAAAGCCTAAATTAGGGCTTGTAGTCACTGTCGCTGCCGGATTAACGAATATCATTCTGGACGCAATCCTCGTTATCTCTTTTCCGCAGGAATACAAACTCGCCGGAGCAGCTATTGCCACAGCTATAAGCGAAATAGTCGGTGGCGGTATCCCACTTATCTACTTTTTCCGCCAAAACAGTAGCATTTTGCGCTTAGGCAAAGCGACATTTGACTCTCGCGCCCTGCTCAAAGCCACTACCAACGGCTCCTCGGAATTTATGAGCAATGTCGCTATGAGTATCGTCGGAATGCTTTATAATATCCAGCTTTTAAAATATGCCGGTCAAGATGGTGTCGCCGCCTACGGCGTAATTATGTATGTCAGTATGATTTTTTCCGGTGCTTTCATGGGCTACTCGATTGGCTCGGCACCAATCGTCAGCTATCATTTTGGCGCGCAAAACCATAGTGAATTGCAAAATCTTTTGCGCAAAAGCCTGCGTATGATATTTATTTTCGCACTTGCTATGCTCATCTCTGCCGAATTATTAGCGGTGCCATTAGCCAAAATTTTTGTCAGCTATGATGCGACGCTCATGGATATGACTATCGAAGGAATGCGTATCAGCGCTATTTCATTCCTCTTTATGGGCTTTGCTATCTACGGCTCCGGCTTTTTCACCGCTTTAAACGACGGCTTGACTTCGGCATTGATTTCATTTTTGCGCACTTTAGTTTTTGAAGTAGCCGCTGTGATAATCCTTCCTATTTTCTGGGGCATCGATGGTATTTGGTTTTCTATCATCGTAGCTGAATTTATGGCAGTTTTGCTCACCGTATTCTTTCTACTCACCAAAAGAAAGAAATTCCACTATTAAACCGATTTTTGCAAAAAAGGAGCCCCCGAGGCTCCTTTTTCGTTGCTATTTTTCTTTATTCATGAGTTTTATAGGAAAGTAAGACGATATTTGTCGTATTCTCCGTCACTTTAAATTCCTCGCTCACTGCCACATTAGCCAGCCACACGATCTTGCCATCGCTGATAACCAATGGCAATTCCTCACGCATGGCTTGAGGAATTTTTTTATCGATCAAAATATCCTTGATTTTTTTCTCACCTGTGCCCAATGGGCGCATTCTATCGCCGGCGCGACGATTGCGCACCAGTAAGCTGGGGGCGAGCTTATCGCCATCGACCATCGCCTGATTAGGCAATGGAGCACTCATCTCGGCAATATTTTGCCGTTCTATGACTCCATTTGGCAAAATGAGCCTAGCGTCCTCGCT
>CAYTOM010000159.1:0-3904 GCA_964439335.1 uncultured Peptococcaceae bacterium
AGTGCCTTATTGATGCCGCTATCGTTGATAGGCTATGCGGTATTGGTCGGTGGAAATGTCGAAAATTTTTCCTGTTTAAATATCATCCGCTTGCCTTTGGCGGTATTTGATGAGCAAGGATATTTTGTATTTTTGCGCTTGTTGCCCTTTATAGCCCAGGGGGTGGGCGTGGCTTTTTTGTATCCGCATTTAGCGAAGCCCCAAAAGGCGTTAAAAATGACCTCGCTGGCTTTGTGGGCAAATGTAGTGCTTATTTTGCTCCAGTACATCATCGCTAATGGGGTATTTGGTATGATTGAGAGCAAAAGGCTATTGTTTATCCAAATAGAGCTGGCGCGGATATTGCAGATAGGTGGCAATTTTTTGCGAGTAGAGGCATTTTCACTATGGCACTGGACGGTAGTTGGGGTATTGAGTGCGGCTTTTTTTGTGAAAACAGTGAGTTGTGGTTTAAAACGGGAAAGTCGGCAAATACCTATAGTGCTGATAATTGTCGGATTGGTATGGCTCATAGTGACGATTTTTGATGATTTGGTGGCGTTAAACTTTTTGGTGGAAATTTATGCGTGGTTTAGCCTGATAGTGATAGGTGTAGGCGCAGTGATATTATTGACAAAGAGGCAATTATGAAGAAAAAAGTAGTGTTAATGGCTTTCGTAGGCTGCTGTGCGCTGTTTCTCAGTGCTTGCTGGGATAAAACGGAGTTTACCCAGGTGAGCTTTGCGGTAGCAATGGCGATAGACAAGGAAAATGAGGAATATGAGGTCACCGTCAAGCTGATGCTACCGGAGGCAATCGGTGAAAGCGACAATGCCAAGGTCCGGCTGATTTCCGGCAAAGGCGAAAGCATTTATGATGCGATTGAGAATTTAAACAATCGCTCTCCGCGTGAGGTGTATTGGGGGCAGATGTCGTTGATTATTTTAGGAGGGGAAGTGGCTGAGGATATCACCGGGACGATAGATTATTTTTCGCGTGCCCGACAGTTTCGCCGCAGTGAATACATCGTCTTTGCGCCTACGAAAGCGGCAGAATTTTTGCAGGCATCGGAAAAGCAAAGCAGAGTCAATGCTTTTTATATTTACACCCTTTTGCGTGATATGGAAATGCGCTATAAAAATTCGGCGGTTACTTTAAATGACTGCTTTTTGTGGAGCCATTATCAGGGAGGCGGAGCGTATTTGATTCCCAGGCTGGCTTTAGCTCAGGCTAATTCGGTAGAGAGTGCAGAAAAGCAAGAGCAAGTACCGGTGCTTTCGGGCGCGGTGCTGATAAAAAATAATCAAGTGGTAGGATATTTGAGCGAATCGGAGCTGGAGGGGTATCGCTATCTGAAAAATAATATTACTAAAGGAGCTATTGTTATTGATAATCCACTGGGCAGTGGCAAGCTGAGCTTTCATATCGAAAAAAGCAAGACTAAGCTGGATTGGGAAAATGGTAAGCTCAAAATAACGATCAAAGGAGTAGTCAATTTAGCGGAAATATTAAGTGCTAAGGATATCATTGGCGAGAAAAACAGCGAGAAAAAGCTGCTGGAGGAAAGGCTCAACCGATATATTACGACTAAAGCAGAGGCTTGTCTCACGAAAGCTGTGGCGGAAAATGTGGATTTTTTGCATTTAGGGCAATGGCTCGCTACCTATGAGCGTGAGGCTTTTGCTGAATTTGATGGAGAGGATTATCTAAAAAAACTCGCGGTGCAAATTGAAAGTGATTTTACCTTTAAGCTCTCGGCTATTGCTAATTAGCCAAATAGGCGAAATAAAAATGGTTGGGCAAAATTAGTTGAGAGCTTTTTTATAAAAGAGTTTACAAAAGCAAGCGGCAATGCTAAAATAGGTGGGAAAGGAGAAAATCAATGAAAAAATTAGCATATTTTCTAATCATTGCCGCAGGGTGCTTGTGGGGATTTATCGGCTTTTTTCAGCGCCATTTAGCCCCGTTTGAGCTTAGACAATTAGAAATGACCTTTTCTCAGGTGTCGGTCGCGGCAAGTGTGTTAGCGCTATTTATTTTGTTTACAGATAAAAGTCGCTTTAGAATTAAATTAAAGGATATTTGGTGCTTTATCGGCACCGGAATGCTTAGTATGTTGTGCTTGAATGTCTGCTATCTAAGCTCAATGCGCTATACGACCTTGGCGATATCCTCGGTGCTTTTAAGTACGGCTCCGGCGTATGTCATTATTTTTTCGGCAGTTTTATTTAAAGAAAAAATAACGGCACAAAAAATAATTGCGCTACTGATGATGCTACTGGGCTGTATCTTGATGACCGGCTGCTACGAGGGAGAATTAGCTATTTCACCCAAAGGCTTAATTTTAGGGGCTTTAAGCGGTGTGTGCTATGCGATGTATAGTATCTTTAGCAGATTTGCCTTAAATAAAGGCTATGCTTCGGAGACGATTTCGTTTTATACTTTTTTATTTGCGGCGATAGGGGCGCGCCCTTTTGTGGAATTTAGCCATTTAACAGGGGTATTAAGTGTCGAGATGCTGCCGTATATCTTGGGATTGGGCATTATCAGCTGTGCTATGCCGTATATCCTTTTTACCAAGGGCTTAGGTCAGGTGGAGACCTCATTAGCGGCGATACTGGCTACCAGTGAGCCGATAATGGCGGCTTTGGTGGGAATAGTATTTTTTGCCGAGCCTTTTGGAATCAATGATGCGGCAGGGATATTGCTGGTCGTATTAAGTATTGTGGTGATTAATATTTCCAAGCCTTTTTGTGGGTTTAGAGGCAAAACTCAGCATAAAGAAAAATGTTAGCATATATTTACTGTAAATATTAGGTGTGAAAAAATAATTCTTCGTGAGTTTGAGCGAGAATAAAACCTCCGGGAAGAATTATATTTGAAAATAAATTACTTTTGGTGTATAATATTTGGTGTATAATAAAATTAAGGAATAGAGCGAAAAAATAAAAATTAATAAAAACTGAATTAAAAGGAGGCAAAAAAATGCAGGAATCAGGCGAGGATTATTTAGAAACAATACTACTTTTAAAGATGCGTCAGGGCTATGTGCGAGCGATAGATATAGCCAACGAGATGGAGTATAGCAAAGCGAGCATCAGTCGGGCGGTAAAAATACTAAAAGAGCAGGATTTGGTGTATCTGGATGATAATCGTATGATCAACTTTACGCCGGAGGGACGGGCGAAAGCAGAAATGATCTACGAAAGACATCGGTTAATTACCGCATTTTTAAACCAATTTTTAGAGGTGCCGGCAGATATAGCCGAAAGTGATGCTTGCCGTATCGAGCATGTCGTTAGCGAGGAGACTGTCCAAGCGATTATTAAAAAAATGGAAGAATCGGGCTTAAAAAAGCCTGAAAGCAAATAATGATTATTAGTCATAAATTAATATAAAATTGCTCAAAATGAGCAAAAAAGAGCAGATGATTAAAAATAATCAGCAGAAAAGAGGAAGCAGTTATGCAGCAAAAGTATGATTTTGCCGCCATTGAGCAAAAATGGCAGGAAAATTGGGAAAACGAGGGCGTTTATCGGGTGAGCGAGGATTCGGACAAGCCGAAATATTATTGCCTGGAAATGTTTCCGTATCCTTCGGGAAATTTACACATGGGGCATGTGCGCAATTATTCTATAGGTGATGTCATTGCCAGATTTAAGGTCATGCATGGCTATAATGTCTTGCATCCGATGGGCTGGGATTCGTTCGGATTGCCTGCCGAAAATGCGGCTATTAAGCATGGTGTACCGCCGGCTAAATGGACTAAAGAAAATATTGCCAATATGAAACGCCAGTTGAAATCATTGGGATTGAGCTATGATTGGGAGCGTGAAACGACCACTTGCTTGCCGGATTATTATAAATGGACTCAGTGGCTGTTTTTGCAGTTTTACAAAAACGGTTTGGCTTATAAAAAAGGTGC
>CAYTOM010000160.1:0-3898 GCA_964439335.1 uncultured Peptococcaceae bacterium
AATGGGGCAAATTGCCTGATACCTTTGGCTGGGTCTATCCTATCAACCAAAAATAATTCCTAAACTAATCTAAGGTCGAATATCACGATATTCGACCTTTTTTCTGCAAAAGAGGTATACTATGAGCTCTACCAACGATAACTATAAATATTTCTCCCATACCGCTTGCGAATATTTCCCCTGCCACCCGAATGTTAACCAAGCTGATTTTAACTGCTTATTTTTCTATTGCCCACTGTATGTATTAGGCGAAAATTGCGGTGGTGATTTTGTCTATTTAGCCAATGGCATCAAAGACTGCTCCAATTGCCTGAAACCACATAAGCGTGAAAATTATGACGAAATCATCGCGCACTATCAGGACATCGTCGCCCTAATGAAACAAAAATAATTTCCGATGCAAAAAACCGCTTCATTGCCATACACAATGAAGCGGTTTTATATTTTATCTTTTTAACAATCAATTATTGCGCATAGCCTCAATCGGGCTCAAACGCACAGCTTTATTTGCCGGGTAAATACCGGCGACGACGCCGACCATAATCGAAAAACCTAACGCCAGCAAGACCAATCCCGGCGTAATAATCGACAAACTTACCGCATCACCGGCGCCCATACTGCCCATATAGCCTGCGGCAATAATATTAATGAGCTTCGACAGCCCAAAGCTGATACTGATGCCCAAAACACCGCCAATCAAGCCTATCAGACCTGCCTCCGTCAAAAATAGCAGTCGGACATCAGCAAAAGTCGCCCCGATGACCTTCATAATAGCGATTTCTTTGGTGCGCTCATAAATCGACATAATCATCGTATTAATAATGCCGATTGCCGCTACCAATAGTGTGATACTACCAATACCACCCAAAATAGCCTGGCTGGTTTTGGAAATAGTCTCGACACCCTTTAATTCATCAGCTATCGCATATGCATTGTAGCCCTCATCACGCAGCGCCTGCGCTACCGAGCTGGCATACTCACTGTCTTCGGTACGCACCAAGACCTGATTATATGTCACGCCATTTTTCTTTTGCTCTTTTTTCTCATTAGCACTCATCGTAAATTCGTTGAGCTTTTGCACCGTATCTAAAGGCATATACACATTCCATGAATGACTGCTGTCATCTTTCGGCAAAACACCCACGACCTCTAAGGTGACATTCTTTTTCTTTTCTTTGCCATCGCTATAATTATAAAGCGTGCCCTTGAGCTTGAGCCCTATCATACTGGTAGTTGCTTCGTAAATTTTATCCGGGTCATACTCGTAATTATCCCAGTAGTGGTCATCAGTAGGATCCCAGAAATTATCGCTGATACGCCCACCCAATACTACCTGGTAGGTATCGATCTCCTCTAATAATCGCCCCTCACCTACTTCAAAGCCAAATAACTCCATTTGGCTTTGGTCAACACCGACTATGCTCATATAGCCCTGCTTTTTACCCCATTTGACTTCATTTAAGCCACTTTGGATTTGCGGAGCTACCGCAACTACCCCGTCCATCTGCTTAATGGACTCGATTTTTTCATCATTTAAAAGCAAGACCTGACTCTCGCCGTCTTCGCCGGAGCTATAGCCGCGATAAACCTCTATTTCATTCAAGCTGCCCCATTGGGAAACCATATTAGTCATACTTGCAGTCAGTCCCAGTGCCAAAGAGATCATGACGATAATGGCCGTGACTCCGATCATAACCCCTAAGACCGTCAGAAAAGTCCGTCCCTTGTGGCGCAGTAAATTGTGCCACGCCATACTCAACAGGTCAACCTTATTCATCCAATAGTTCCTCATCGGCTTTCTTTTTACGCTTGTCACGGATAATAATACCTAATAGCACCGCTATAATGACTATGAAAACGATATCCTTGATATGACCTTTCATATTTTGCATAAAGTCACTGCCCTCATCGATGGGCTCCATCGGCTGATCCATAGGATCCGGCTCAGGGATAAACATTTCCTCGACACTTACCGTAAAAGGATACTCCATCTCGACATCTTCGTTATCCGTAGTAGTATAGCTCAAGACAATACTGCCGTTTAACTCGCCTGCTTCCTCCGGTATAAAAGCTCCGGAGAAACTATCCGTATTACCGACATCAAAATTGCCGATATAGTACACCTGATTATCAAAAGCCGGAGAATCACCCTTTAAATAAGCCTTTAAATTAGTGACTGCTACCTTGCCGGAATTGACAAACTCAATATTATAATCCACCGGCGAGCCTACCATACCATTACTTGTAACTGACTGGGTAATAATATCGATCTGGCTCACTTGACCTACCGGAATATTGACATTATCCTCCGCATCATACGAATCTCCGTCCAAGCTCTCATAGTTAATACTGACCGGCACGACATAAGTTTTAGCCGCCGCATTACTATCGACATACATCGTGATTTCCTTTTGGGCGATAGATTTGCCCGGGATACTGTCGATGTAGAAAGTATTACTGCTGTTTATCGGCGAAAATACTGTGCCTGACGAAACCACCGTACTGGAACTGCTGCTTTCATTAGTCGGTACCTTTAAGGAAATCTGGACATTGCGTACCTCTTTCGCATTGGTATTTTCGACATACAAAGTCAAGGCCACCTGGCTACCGGCATAGGCTTTGCTCGGGGAAACCGTATATTTGTTAATAATAACTCTTGGCACTTTACCGCTGGAGGTGGTTAAAGGAATCGGTAAATTAACCACGACCTCCTGCTCCTTTTCCGCGCCGGTATAATCCACGCTTAAGGTCATTTCGTTGTCTTTTCTGCCGGAATTAAGCTCTAAATCATAGCTGACCTGAAAAATATCCCCACCGCGGATATCACCGATGACCTTGGTATTAGACAAATCATTGACCTTAATATTGCGATCACCTTTATCATTTAATTCCTTGCCCAAAAGTGCCACCTTGACATTACGCGCTTTGGAATCGCTGATATTTTCGATATAAAAAGTAGCTGTCGTATGAGTCGTGCTATCGGTCACTTCCGGTGAAAAGGTCACATTTTGGACGACAAAACTAGGCGTAGTCAGCGAATATTTCGGTGAAACATAAAATATTTTCGAGGTGGTAAATTGTCTGACTGCCTGCCCGACATCCCAGTTGTAGCTTTTCAAAATCGCATTTAATTTATAGCCGTCGCCACCTATCTCACGAGCATCGGCATTAACTACCAAAGTCACATTAAACACATAGCTCTCTCCGGAGTCTACCTTGTCGACTTTCGGGTCAAAAGTATCACCGCCACCTAAAACGGAGAAATTTTTCAATTCCTTTTCGTCCTCGGTAAATTGAATAACAGGCAGACATCCGGCACCGGAGCCTATATTACGCGCGGTAATCGCCACATTAAATTGCTGTCCTACCGCTACTTCATCTAAAATTTCTACCGAATCAATTGTCCATAGAGGATTTACGCCGGTCTTATAAACAATCGGCTCATTATTGCTATCGGTTGTCACCGTTTGCGTATCTGCCCACGCCGGCAAAGCACAGCTCATAGCAAAAACCACTACCATGATAATTGCCATTATCTTATTAATCTTATGCACATTTATTTTCATTGTTTCTCCTCCGCATCATTTTCATTTAATATCTTTGCCTCGTCTATACCGGGCAAATTTTCGATTACTTCCTCCATATTGGGCAATTCCTGCATCAAATCGCCCTCCGTTATTTTTATCACTTTTCCGTCACGCATATGAATTATCCTATCCGCATACTGGGCGACCTCCAAGTCATGGCTGACCATAACCATCGTACAATTTCGCTTGCGGACAATTTCCTGCAAAAAGCTCAAAATTTCGATTGTGGTTTTTGTGTCCAAATTACCCGTCGGCTCATCGGCAAAAATTATCTTGGGCTCTGTCACCAGTGAGCGCGCAATCGCCACCCT
>CAYTOM010000161.1:0-436 GCA_964439335.1 uncultured Peptococcaceae bacterium
AAAAATTTGTTTTACAATAGTCCGGCGCGGCGTAAATTTTTAAAATCACCTGCCTATGAAAGTGGGCTAATCAGCGATTTAGTGACAAAATATGCTTTAGGTCATCCGGAAATTCGCTTTAGACTGATCAATAATCGTAAAATAGTCTTTGATACATCTAATATGAATTCTACCGAGGAGAGAATGCGCTATTTTTATGGCGAAAATATTGCTCCGGCGATTATCCGAGTACCAAAAGTAGAATTTGCCCCGCAGAGATTTTTAGAGATGCATTTATTGCGCGAGGATATTTCGCGCAATAATCGTGCCCAAGAATTATTTTTCGTCAATGGTCGTTTGATCAAAAATCAGGCTTTAAGCCAAGCCTTGGAGGAGGGGTACCACACATTATTAGCTAAAGGACGCTTTCCGATAGCTATTATAAATCTTTCCTTGC
>CAYTOM010000161.1:446-3875 GCA_964439335.1 uncultured Peptococcaceae bacterium
GGGCGAAGAAATAGATGTCAATATCCATCCGGCGAAATTAGAGATAAAAATCAATAACTTTGAGGTAATTAAGCAGGCGATAATTACCTATGTGCGCGATGCCTTGTGGCAGGCGGCAATTAGCAAAAATGCCTTTCTTTTGGAGGATTACCGCCCGAAAGATACCGTTGATACGCCATATATCGCCGATTTTACGCCTGTAATTCCGGTAAACGATAAAGCGGAGCAAGCAGAAATTTCACCCAAGCATAGCATCGATGCCGATAATGAGTATACCTATCAAAGCCTGCCGGAAATTAAGAAAAAAATCCTGGCTAAAGAAGCGCAAGCAGAAAATATCTCACATTTGGCTACTATGAGTAGCGAAAATTGTGGCGAAAACACGATTAACCCTATCGCTGAAACTATCGAAACGAAAATCGATTTACCCGATGATACGCCGATTAAAGCGGATTTTAAGCAGACGGCATTGTTTCAGGAGAGCTCATTTGCCGCTAAAAATAATTCTACGAGCGTAGCCGAGCTTAAAATACCCCAAAAAACAGCTATTAAAGTCAAGGATATCACTGAGCTTTCCTTAATAGGTCAGCTTAATAATTCGTTTATTTTATCGCAAAATAAAGAGGGCTTATTTATCATCGATCAGCATACTTTGCATGAGCGTATCCTTTATGAGCGCTTTAAAACTATGGTCGAGGCAAATGCAATCATCAGCGAAAATTTGCTCTTGCCGGTCATGGTGCAATTAACTCCCAAAGAGGAAAGCACGCTTATTTCGTGCATAATTAATTTGCGCGATTTAGGCTTTATCATCGAGGAATTTGGCGAACGAAGCTATTTAATTCGTGCCGTACCCCAAGGGCTGGCTAAAGATGCCGATTTAAAACAATTATTATTGGATTTGCTCGGTGATTTGGAAAACGAAAAAAGCATCACTATGGCAGTATTAAAAGAAAATGTCATTAACCAAGCAGCCTGCAAAGCTGCCGTCAAGGCTAATGCTCATTTGCGTGATGAGGAAATGCTGGAGCTTTTAGCGGAGCTTGACCATGTCCAAAATGCCCACACCTGCCCCCATGGCAGACCGATTTTTTACAAAATTTCGATGAGCGAGCTCTATAGCATTTTTAAAAGAGGAGCCTACCATGAGTGAGCAAAAAATGGCTATAACAACCGGGAAAAACGGTTATCTGGCAAAAGAAGCCCATCTTTTGGCGGAGTATTATCAGCTGGATTTTGTTGAGCGGCAAAATAAAGGCTTAAATAAATTAATGCAAATGTATGATTTGAACAACATATTTGTCCTGTCTAATGATGGCTTGCTGGCATATGCTTTAAATAATTCGGAAAAGCTCACTTTTCACCCGGGCATGGCAGTGGCTCGTTTGCGCTTGGCAAAAGATGGTCATGAGGAACCGTTATATAAAGCGATTGCTCCATTTAACGGAATGCGTATTTTGGATTGCACTTTAGGATTAGCCTCTGATGCTATCTCTATGGCACTTAGTATCGGCGATGAGGGGAGGATATACGGATTAGAGGCATCTAAAGCTCTCTATATAGTAACTGACTACGGCTTAAAAAACTATGTGGCTGATAATAAAAAAATAGCGCAGGCTATTAATAAAATCAGCGTGCGCAATGAACGCTACGAGGATTTTTTTGCTCAAACCAATGAGCACTTTGATGTCGCTTATTTTGATCCGATGTTTGACCATGGGTTATATAAATCCTCCGGCATTAATGCCCTCCGACCATTTGCGGATTATACTCAATTAAGTCAAGAGGTATTAGAGCAGGCTTTGTGTGTAGCACCGCGGGCAGTGGTTAAATTTCGCCAAAATGCTTGTTTAGATTTAGACTTTGATGAAATTATCAAGGGTAAATATTCCCCGATTGCTTTTGGTATCTGCTATAGGAGGTAAGCTGATGGACGAACCATTAATTATAATTGCCGGTCCTACCGCCGTAGGCAAGACGGCTTTGAGTATAGAGCTGGCAAAAAAGCTAAATGGCGAGATTATTTCCGGTGATTCGATGCAGGTCTATCGAGGAATGGATATCGGTACGGCAAAGATATCTGTAGCGGAAATGTGTGGGGTGCCACATCATCTCATAGATATTTGTGAGCCTAATGATGGTTTTAGTGCGGCTAAATTTCAAGCCTTGGCGCAGGAAAAAATAGCGGAAATCACCGAGCGCGGGCATTTACCGATTATCGTCGGTGGTACGGGGCTTTATCTAAGTGCGGTGATTTATGATTACGATTTCGCCCGGACTGACCACGACGATGAATATCGGGAATACTTAAACCAAATTGCTTTAGAAAAAGGTAATCAGTATCTCTGGGAGATGCTTTTGAAAGTAGATGAAGCAAGCGCCGATAAATTAAATATTCGCGATACGAAACGCATTATCAGAGCTCTGGAGGTTTATCACCTCACAGGCGTTCCTTTATCTGCCCAAAATCAAGAGGGCAGACAACAAAAATGCCGCGATAATCTGGCATTTATTATCCTAGATATGGATAGAGCCCGACTTTATGAGCGTATCAATCAGCGTATAGAACAAATGCTGGCGCAGGGCTGGCTGGATGAAGTGAAAAAGCTCCTCGAGAGGGGCTTGACAGTAAATGATATCGCGATGCAAGGTCTGGGTTATAGACAGCTGGCAGCGTATCTAAATGGCGATATGACTTATGAGGAGGCTGTAGAGCTTACCAAAAAAGACACGCGCCATTTTGCTAAAAGACAACTAACCTGGTTTAGACATGAAACCAATACTTGCTGGATTAACAAAGATAACAAAACCGACGATGAAATTTTAAATGAAGCTACAGCAATTATTAACACAAAAATACCTTCCTTAAAACTATAGGATACATTAAAAAATATGTATCATCATAAATTCTTAAACCACTAAACTTGAAAAAACACTATATCTGTAGTATTATATGTAATGGTCAAATTGAACTTGAAGAGTAATGTATTTTTTTAGGAGATGTAATGATGAACTCTTGTGCCTACGAAGAAAAGATGAAGCGTATTGAAATCTATCAGAGCTGGCTTCAAGAAAAGCAAGAAATGGATTTTGCAAAAAAGCAAAAGAGAGTAGAGCTTTTGCGTCGATTGTGCGATTTGCAGGTTTCGTGCGGTTGTAAAGATACTTTTTTGAGTAACTGTGAACCCGGCGAATGGCAAAAAATGATTATTTTGTGGAGTAATTGCAAGGAAATGAAGCAGACCTTTGGGGCAGAAAGCGCCGAGGTCCAAGAAATGTTGACAGAATATGCTAAATTTTTGCAGGATATCGAAAAAGGCTGGCAAAGTAAACCAGGCAAATTAAATGCGAAAAATACCGGACTTATCAATGATGCTATCGAAAATTTGCAAGCAAAATTAAATAAATATTTTCCGCGGGTTTATTATA
>CAYTOM010000162.1:0-3771 GCA_964439335.1 uncultured Peptococcaceae bacterium
ATTACATATACTTTACCCATTTTTCTGCCTCCTATGTCAATTAAAATCTATCAATTAAAATACACTTTCGATCAATAAATGCCCGTCACTTATCCTAGCTATTTCCGGTCGCTCAGACTCCTGCTTTTCATTATCCGGAGCTCGGGCAATCAAATCAGCTATTCGTAACTGGATAGGCAATAATCTACCGGCATAAACGACAGCCTCTTCATTATTATTAAAGCCGGCGTGAGCCAAGCCACGCATCGTACCCATGACTAAAATATGCCCCGTAGCTCTGATTTCTGCTCCGGCATTAACATCACCGAAAATAATCAGTGTCCCATCAAAATCTATGCTCTGACCGGAGCGAATATTTTTTCTGATAATTAGCGTCGAGCCATCAGCATAATAAGTTTCCAGTTTGTCCTTTTGCGTGCTTAAATTGCCACCTAAAGCGCCTGCATTAGCCGGAGCATTGATTTCGATATCCTCACCCTCCTCAGCTTTTTCCGCTTTAGAGACAAAATCCGTCACCTCAAAATCCAACGACTTTAACAGCACTTTCAAAGCTAACTGCTCTGCCTCGCTCAAAAGACGCTCATTACTGTTAATAACCAACGATTTGCGATCGCCCAAAAAATCCTTGGCTTGCAAAAGTTTTTCCTTTATCAGCATACACAGATCTTCAAAATCCAGCTCGCTGTCAATAACCATGGAAATACCGTTTCTGCTACCTTTAAACACAACCGATTCCATATAAATCCTCTTTTCCTCCGAAATTATTTCTAATTTAAGCTATATTTCATTATATTCTATCTTATTGTACTAAAAATTTCTCTCTACTGCAAGCAAAACTAACAAATTTTTTCATATTTTTTCTACTTATTATTGATTAGTATTTCCTTGAAAAAATTTTTGCAACACCCGCGAAATTTGGACCGGTGATTCGACACAGCCACCCAATAACCAGCGCTTGATGACAGCATTCATACCGGCTTGAATAAATTCCTGGCTATACTCATCAAATATAATGTCATCACTTGGTATATCGCCAAAATTTTTTCTGAATAAATCTGTAATATCGACATTTAATTTGATAAAGGCTTCATAAAACATCGGATTTTCTTTGATGCTTTTTAAAATCCTCGTAAAATTATACCTAGTTAAATTATGATCACGATATTGATACCATTCCTCTATCTCATCGGCACACATCGCAAAAAAGCTATTTATCATCTCTTGTGCAAATTGGTCAGCTAAATCATAAATATCTAAATAATTGGCATAAAAAGTCGAGCGATTGACATTAGCATCCTTGCAAATCTCGGTCACGCTAATTTGTGCCAGTTCTTTATATTGCAATTGCTGCACAAATGCTTTCATGATTTTTGCCTGTGATTCCTGACGGCGTTTATTATCCGGAGTATTCATTTTTCTCCCCCTTTTTTATTATACCAACAATAGTCCGAATATTGGTGGGTGAAAATAGTATTATTCCAACACTTGTTTTAATATTGATGGTTGTTATTTCTTCATAAAACCATTATACTATAAACATCGAAGGAAAACAAGTGTTGGTTTTATCAATCAAAAGGAGTGATTACCAAATGACAAATAATGAAAAACAAACTACTAACATTCTTGGTGAAAATACAAATATCGAGGAGAATATTAAAGAACAATGGCAACAATTCGCTGACAAATTAGACGAATTTGAAAACCTCGATTCGGACACTAAGGATGCCTACCAAAAGCTCACCCAGGATACTTTAAACGCTTATAAAGATCTGGGCGAAAGTACCCAAAAAGCTTTTCATGAGCTTGGTGACAAAACTGCCAGCACCTATAAAAAAATTGAAAACACAACAGTCGGTGCTTACAAAGCTACTGAAAAAGCAACAGTTGATGCTTACAAAAGCATCGAAGAGAGCTTCATCGCTCAATTTTTACAAAAAGAAGGCGAAACTATCGATGAAGCCAGAGAAAGATTGCAGAAAGAGCGCGAAGAGCGTATCGCTAAAAATCGCCAAATGCAAGCCGAGCGTCAAGCAGTGCAAGTAGCACAAAGAGCTGACCGCCTCGCTCGCCGCAATGAAATGCAAGCTGAGCGTCTACGCCGCCAAGAAGAGCGTCGTAACAATCGCTACAGAGGTGTATAATCACAAATAATAATTTTGAAACATTTTAAAAACAGTTAAAAAACACTAAAATACTATATTAATCTTAATGAAAAAACTTGGAGGAATGCCTTATGATGAACTTAAATAACTTAAACTTAAAAGAAGATTTATCCACTACTATGAAAAATGCTTTAAATGCTTGGGAAAATGGTGCTATCGCTTGGGGTGCTTGGATTAATTCCCAACTACTCTTTGCCAACAGTATCGCCATTTCCGGTGTAAAAATGTCTGCTAATGATTTCTTGGCTAAAACCGCCGGTGCTTGTGTCTCCGGTAGCCTTTCCTTTGAAAATGTCGAGATTTCCGACGAAAAATTTGGCTTAACTCATTTGCAAATGACTGCCAGAGTTACTGATTTGCGTAGCAATACCGTAAAAGATTATCATATCTGCTTGAGCGTTAATGATACTTTGTTTGCTCGCACTTATGATTTAGAAGTAGTTTCCCCTGATATGCAAAACGATGTCACCGTTTGCCATTGCGCTGAGTACAAAATGAGAAAATTTGTCCCGGCATTTGCTTAAAATTATAATTATCAGTTGGCTTAAAAGGAGGAATAGCCATGTTGACCATACTTGCATCGACAATTTTATATAAAATTATCCGTTGTTTCTCCTAAAGCGTTTATTTCTTAACTTTCTTTTGTTTATAAGATGCTCAATTTGGGCATTTTATAAAATACAGTTGCTGCTGTATATAAAATATCCTTCACACGGATCAGATGACTGCTACATTTGATCCCAAAAAAGCTAATCGCCTTCACGATTAGCTTTTTTGTTTTAGCAACAGCAAGTTGCTTGTATTTTTTTCATCTTATGCTAAAATAGTATTGAGGTGATAAATATGGAAACTAAAGACATTATCTTAAAATTACGCACGAAAAAAGGCTTGTCCCAAAGCGAGCTTGCCGAAAAGCTCTATGTCACCAGACAAGCTGTATCTCGCTGGGAGATGGGCGAAACTATTCCCAATACTGAGACTTTAAAATTATTATCCCAATTTTTTGATGTTTCTATCAATACCCTCTTAGGCTCGCCACGCAAATTGATTTGCCAATGCTGTGGTATGCCTTTAGATGATTCGACTATCAGCCGCGAGATTGACGGCAGTTTTAACGAGGATTATTGCCAATGGTGCTACAAAGACGGCACATTTGTCTATAGCAGTATAGATGAATTGACGGATTTTCTCGCCAATCATATGGCTAATGAAAATTTCTCTCCAAAACAAGTGCGTGCTTATTTAGGTAGCCTACTCCCTACTCTCAAGCACTGGCAATAATTTTTCTCTTTCTTTTGAAACTAAAAATGAAACCAAAAAAGCTAACTTACTTTTCTAAGCAAGTTAGCTTTTTTTATTTATATTTTTAAGCAAATATCGCCATTGCCAGGGTACCGATGAGCATCATTAAAAGCCCCAACAGTGCTTTTTTACTCAAATGCTCGTGAAAGACGATGTATGAAAAGACAATCGTCACCAGCAAGCTCATTTTGTCAATCGGCACCACTACACTGACTACGCCATTTTGGATCGCATAATAATAGCACAACCACGATGCTCCGGTCGCTAAGCCGGAAAGTGCGATAAATACCAATTCTTTTTTGTTCAA
>CAYTOM010000163.1:0-3754 GCA_964439335.1 uncultured Peptococcaceae bacterium
GATGGCGTAAATATTGGAAAGTGGAATTTGAATGAGCAAATTAAGCGTGCTGAGGAAATACAGCATGAGATAGAGGCTATGTATCGGTAAGCGCGGCTTAGCGTGTCGTATTTGTTAGTGATAGCCATAAAATAACCCCCTCTGTATAGTTTGACTATCCGGAGGGGGTTAATTATTTAGCATTTAGTTGGTATTACGAAAATTACATATTAGCGATAGCTTGATCGATACGACGATTTACTTCATCTACGCCTAAAATTTGCTGTACTTCCCATAAATCAGGAGCATTGGTTCTGCCGGTTAGGGCGATACGAATCACACCACTGACATGACCGACATGACCTTTGTATTGGTCGGGATTTTTCTTGAAATCTTTCGGTTTAGCGGCAAAGCCTAAATTTACTGCCATTTCTCTGACTTTACCAAACCAGGTATCATTATCATCGGTATAGTCAAATAGAGCTTTGTAGCCTTCGAGGATAGCTTTGGCATCTGCCGGAGAAACCTCGGCAGGGTAGGCGTCCTCAATTTTGAATGTTTCGGGGAATATATAGCTGCTAAATTTAGCGATTTGCTCGCAATAGATTAAGTCCTTACGCGGTTTGTCGCCGTTTCTGCCGATGTCAAAGGCTTTTTTAGCCATATCGGCATTAGCGCGCAAGATAGTCGCATAGGTAGGATTATATTCGTCTGCCCAAGTGAGGATAAAATCGTAAATTTCAGCAGCAGTTAATTTTAAGAATATAGTCTGGGAGATGTCATTTAACTTTTCTAAGTCAAATAAAGCACCGCTTTTGCCCATTTTATCGACGGTAAATTCAAATTCACTGCTGGGGGCGTTGGGGTTATCCAATCTCCACTGCTCGTAGTTGGAGTTGAGGATAGTCAGGAGGTATTCCTTGACGGCTTCGGGGTGATAGCCCAAGCTACGGTAATAGTTTAAGCCCAGCTCGGGGTCTTTGCGTTTGGATAGTTTGCGTTTGCCCTCGCCCTCTTTTTTCATCAAATGAGCTGTGTGGCAATACAAGGGGTGCTCCCAGCCCATAGCACTGAACAAGGCTAAATGCATCGGCAAGGTAGAGAGCCATTCTTCGCCGCGCAAAAGATGCGTAGTGCCCATCAAATGGTCGTCAACGACATGAGCAAAATGGTAAGTCGGCAAGCCGTTGGTTTTTAAGAGGACTAAGTCCATATCATTAGCCGGTAAAACTAAATGCCCACGAATACCGTCATCAAGCATGACTACTTCATCGGGCTTCACAGTTGCTTTAAAGCGCAAAACCCAGGGGCGCCCCTCGGCTAAGTATTTTTCGATTTCGTCTAAGGACAAGAAACGGTCACGCGCCCATTTGCCATAGTAGCCGGTTTGCTCTTTCAATGCTTCCTGCTGTTTACGAATTTCGGCTAAATCTTCTTCGGTGCAGAAGCAGGGGTAAGCCAAGCCTTTTTTGACTAATTCGCGAGCGTATACCTGATAGATAGCCTTGCGCTCGCTCTGGCGGTAAGGACCGTAAATGCCTTTTTCGCCCTCGATAGTGGCACCTTCGTCAAAATTGACACCGAAATATTTCAAACCATTAATAATTTCCTCGATAGCACCGGGGACTTCGCGTTTTTCGTCGGTGTCCTCAATGCGCAAATAAAATACGCCGTTGCTTTGATTTGCTAATTGCATATCAGCATAGGCTCCGTATAAATTACCTAAGTGAATAAAACCTGTGGGGCTGGGTGCCAAGCGAGTGACCATAGCTCCATCGGCTAAATTTCTGGCAGGATATTTGCTTTCGATATCTGCCACTGTTAAATCTAAATCTGTGAATAAAAGCTCCGCTAATTTGATAGTATCCATCTGTCTCGCTCCTTTAATAGATTCTTGACATAAATAAAACGAACGCGTTCCCACGTTCGTTTAGAAATAGCCCGTAGGGGAATCGAACCCCTGACTCCACCGTGAGAGGGTGGCATCTTAACCACTTGACCAACGAGCCATATTGATTTATTGCTTTATTATTATAAGTCTTTTTCTGTAATTAATCAAGCGCTTTTTTGCAAAAAACGCCTGCTTTTGATATAAAAAACTTTATGGTACCGATATTCAAATTTTCTGCCGGAGAAAATAAAAAAGAGAGGATAGTACCTCTCTTTTTTTGAATTTGGTTTTATTCGTATTTTTCGCATACAGTATGGGCGATAGCGGATAAATCGTAGGGAGTACTTTGATAGACGAAATAGTTGAGCCAGTTGCTGAAAAGTAAATTAGCATGGGAACGCCAATTAACGATAGGCTCATTTTCGGGATTATCATCAGGAAAATAATGCTCCGGAATTTCCGGATCGATACCGACCGATAAATCACGCAAATATTCATTTTTCAAAGTATCACCGTCATATTCGGAGTGCCCGGTGATAAAAATCTGCTTGCCGTCTTTACTCATTACGATATGCACACCTGCCTCGGCAGAATAGGAAACGATGCGCAAATCATCGACTTTTTCGATATCCTCACGCTTCACTGTGGTATAGCGAGAGTGGGGAGCATGGAAAACATCGTCAAAACCACGAAGCAAGGTAGAATTTTTCTGGAGAGCATGGTGAGCATACACACCGGATAGTTTTTTCGGCAGGAGATATTTCGGTATACCGTAGTGGTAGTATAATCCTGCCTGTGCTCCCCAGCAAATATGCAAGGTGCTATGGACATGGGTTTTGCTCCATTCCATAATTTCGCATAGTTCCTGCCAGTAGTCAACCTCTTCAAAGTCCTTTTTTTCGACTGGAGCACCGGTGATGACCATGCCGTCATATTTTTGGTATTTAACATCGTCAAAATGCTGATAAAAAGCGAGCATATGCTCCTGAGGAGTGTTTTTGGAGACATGACTTTTCATAGAAATCAAATCTAATTCGACCTGCAAGGGGGTATTGCCCAACAGACGAGATAATTGAGTTTCGGTTTCGATTTTTTTCGGCATGAGATTTAAAAGCAAAATTTTTAACGGACGGATATCCTGGCTGATTGCACGCTGCTCAGTCATGACGAAAATATTTTCATTGGTTAAAACTTCATACGCCGGTAGCGTATTAGGTATTTTGATAGGCATCTGTGCGCCTCCTTTCTCTGAGTGGATGGCTTATCGATATGAGGGGGGGTAAGAGATTAATTAGATATTTTCCAAGGCTTGGGCGATATCCTCGATCAAATCGTCAGCGTTTTCGATACCGCAGCTCATACGGATCAAATCAGATGATACACCGGAAGCAATTAATTCTTCGTCGCTTAATTGGCGATGGGTGGAGCTAGCCGGATGCAGGCAGCAGGTGCGAGCATCAGCGACATGGGTGGCAATCATAGCGATTTTCAAATTGCCCATGAATTTTTCAGCTGCTTCACGACCGCCTTTGATGCCAAAGCTGATGACACCGCAGATACCATTAGGCAGGTATTTTTCAGCTAATGCATGCTGAGGGTCGTTTTCTAAAGCAGGGTAGTTAACCCAAGCGATTTTTTCGTGTTTTTCTAAATATTTTGCGACAGCCAAAGCGTTGGCACAATGGCGCTCCATTCTGATAGGGAGGCTTTCTAAGCCTAAGTTTAAGATAAAGGCGCTGTATGGTGATGGGGTAGCACCTAAATCACGCATTAATTGAACGGTTGCTTTGGTGATGTAGGCTCCCTCAATGCCAAAACGCTCGGTATAGTTGACACCATGGTAGCTTTCGTCAGGGGTGCAGAGGCATTGGAATTTCTCCGGAT
>CAYTOM010000164.1:0-3750 GCA_964439335.1 uncultured Peptococcaceae bacterium
TTCCTTACCTTTAGTTAAAATGATTACTGCGGTCATACCGGCAACAAACATAACCGATGTCTCCCACAAAGTATCGAATCCTCTATAGTCAGCCAAAACGCCGGTAACAATATTCGGCGAGCCGGTATCTTCCTCACTATATTCGATATAATGCGGTGTCACATGAGAGTTTGGTGCCGTCGTAGAATCACCGATAGGTGGCAAATCACCGGCATTAAAACAAAATACAGTAGTCAGCATCACTAAAATAATCGTCCCTAATACTCTCATTATTTACACCACCGATCCAATTTTTTCAGTGCAATAACGAAATAAATAGTCGATACCACGCCAATTACCGCCTCGGTAAATGCTACATCAGGCGAACCCATCATTAAATACAAAAGCACCGCACAATAACTAAAGGCGCAGTAGATAAATGTAGCCGACAAAAGATCCTTGACCACAATGACACTTATTGTCGTACCAATCAAAAATAGCAAAAGTACTGCCTCAATGATGAGAATCTGCATTTTCCTCTGCCTCCTTTTCCTCAATCTCCCATGGTACCACACCGGATTTATGAGCAGCCTGCCCTAAAATATGCGTACCAATAGGATTAGCTAAAAAGACCAACAAGAATACGATAACGAGCTTAATCGCCATAATATCAAAGCCATTAACAAAATCGCATTCATAAATTACCAAACCAAGACCGGAAAACAATAAACCAAAAGTCTCGCCCATACCCGAAGCATGCAATCTGGTATAAAAATCAGGCAAGCGCAAAACACCGATCGCCGAAATAGCAATAAAGAAAAAACCAACCAACAGACATGCACTCGCCAAAAGCTCACGCAAGCTCAGACCCCAAATCAAAATACCATTCCAAATACTCATGACTTCTTACCTCCCATATCACCGAGGTATTTAGCCAATACCACTGAACTGATAAAGCCCAAAATAGCATAAGAAATAGCAATATCAATATACATATCCGGTCTGTTGTCAATATATCCGAATAAAACTAAAAGGAGAATGGTATCAGCACCAATAACACCCAAGCCGTTCATTCGGTCATATAATGTCGGTCCGGCAAATACTCTTTGCAGCATAAGCAAAATCAAAAAGACAGTACCGCCCAACATAATTGAAAATACTGTGCTCATAGTCCAAGCTTCTCCTTTCTACTCAACATATTCTTCCGTATAAACACAGGTCTCACCGAAAAGCTGTGCAATTCTACGCTGCATACCGCCTTCCATCAAGCCCTCTCTGGCACCATTCGTCAAAGCATGAATAGTATACACACCATCATCGGACACATCAATTGTGATAGTACCCGGAGTAAGCGTAATAGAGTTAGCCAAAGTAGCCTCAGCCATCGGATTATCATATACCATACGGAATTTAAACATCTTAGGATTGATATCCATCTCAGATTTAATAACAGAAGTAGCTACATCCATGTTAGCATTTTTAACCTCTTTGAGCAACCACATCCAATAACCTAAATACTTAAACAGATTAACATCAAAAGCGAAATATTTCTTATCGCCCTTTCTGTTTTCCAAAAGTAAGAGCGGCATACAAATATACGCCGAAACCAACGAGCTGACAATACCTACAATTACAAATTTAGCTGTAAAATTTCCGCAAAGCATACACCAAAAGGCAAACAAAACCGCACTCAAAATAAAAAAGTGCTTGTACGGTGAGCCGACAATCGTCTTGTCATGAAATACATCTCTTGCTCTAGCCATAAATTTTCCTCCTTTCTTCACTTTGATTATCCATATTTATAATTTTACATTTTTCATTCAGCATTTACTTTTTTTCTTTTCCCTCCCTAAAATACTCCTCATTTATCAATCGGGATTACTAACAATCTACTCCCAAAATAACGCTTATACAGCATTATTATACAATAAAATCATAAAAAAATCTTTACTTTTTTTTGAATTGTTTCGATATTATTAAAAAATTTCTTATCATCTTTATTTATATTTATTTGCAATTTTGAGCTTGCAAATAATAAATCGGCAACCCACGCTTTACAAACTTCTCCTCATACTCCGTAGCAATATTATCCTCCGGCAAATTGCGATACAAATCCAAGGCAATACGCTTAAATTTCCAATCCTCCGCCGCCAGCTCATTCAAACTAAACTCAAATAGCTCCTGACTATCCGTCTTTTGTTCCAAAAGACCGCCATCAAGCAAAATATCACGATACTGCTTCAAAAAATTGCTATGCGTCAAGCGTCTTTTCCGATGACGATATTTCGGCCATGGATCAGAAAAATTCAGATATATCTTGCTCACCTCATTTTTCGCAAAAATATCCGCTATATTTTGCGCATTGATCCAAATAAAGCGCAAATTATCCGGCACACCGCCTTTTTGCTCCATGCGCTCAATAGCCTCATTGATAATCTCCTCGACCACCTCAATCCCGATAAAATTCTTATCCGGATTTTGCAGAGCCTTTTCATAAATAAATGTCCCTCTGCCCATACCTATCTCTATCTCCAAAGGCTGCTTTTTGCTAAACACCTCTTGCCAATGTCCCTTATGCTCATAAGTATCCAGCACAACCAGCGGAGCATGAGAATACAGCAACTCTTTCGCTCCGGCTTGCTTTCTCACTCTCGCCATCTTATCCCTCGCTTTTACCCTATATTTCATCTATCCACTATTTTTCACACTATTTTTTATGCAAACCCTTTCTTTTTTCACAAATATATTGTATAATAAACACTACCGTAATTGCAATCCACAGAAAGGAGCATTTTTATGAAAGGTCATTTAGAAATTTTCGAACACCGCCTTAAAGATATGGCGCAAAAGCTACCGAACAGCCAAAATCTCGATATCGACCAAGTCTTTCTCGAATTTGAGCAAGCCTTGGGCAATGACATACCCTATTACGATGTCCACAATGGCTCAACCTTAGCTGATTACTATGCGTCAAACTTTATGCAGTTTGTCAAAAATAAATTAAAATAATTCCTCACGCCTTTAGAGTATTTGATCTAAAGGCGTATTTTTTTAGAAATCTATCACATTACGCTTTTTATCCTGAAAACGCAAAAAAGCATACTCTAACAATTTATCCAGCAAATCAGCAAAATCCAATCCCGTATTTGCCCAGAGCTTAGCATACATACTGATCTCCGTAAATCCCGGCAAAGTATTAATCTCATTCAAATAAATATTGCCGTTATCCCTATCGATAAAAAAGTCCATTCTGCCTAACCCCGCACAATCCAATGCCATGTAGGCTTCCTTAGCATAATAGACGATTTTTTCATACTCTTTTGCCGTAATCTCCGCCGGAATAACCGCCACCGATTTATTATCGATATACTTAGCCTTGTAATCATAAAACTCATTTGAGGCAATTATCTCACCGGCACACGCACAAATCGGCTCATCATTACCCATCACCGAAATTTCGATTTCACGAGCATTGACTCCCTGCTCTAAAAGCAATCTACGGTCAAATTTTGCTGCCTCCATGATACCCTCACGCAAACTATCCCTATCATGCGCCTTGCTGATACCTACCGATGAACCGGCATTTGCCGGCTTGACAAAAATAGGATACTTTAATTTCTCCTCTGCCTCATCGATAACTCTCGCCATATCGCTTTCCACTTCATGACGACTCACGCAGACAAATTTAGTCTGTGGTATATCATGAAACGCCAAAATCTTGCGCATCAAAATCTTGTCCATGCCCACTGCCGAGCCGGTCACCCCTGCTCC
>CAYTOM010000165.1:0-3693 GCA_964439335.1 uncultured Peptococcaceae bacterium
CGCAGAACGCCCCGATAGTAACAATCATCAGCATAAAGGAAACCAGCGGATCGCCTTTAGGGATAGAATTCTTTTCAGCAATCAAATTGATAACTGACCACAGCATCAATACACCCGGCAAAGACGCTCCGGCTAAGCCCAACAAGAAAGCCGTCAAGGTCATACCAATAACCAAAAGCCATGGACTTTTAATAAACGCATTTCTGGTTAAAATCCAGTTGGTGATGCTTTTGGTAACACCGACAGCATCTAATGCGCCGGTAAAAGCCATCGCTGCGATAACAACAACGACCTGCTCATTGCCCAAACCGGTAGACAGAGCTTTAGTCGTAGTCATAATGCCGAATAATCCCAAAGCAGCAAAGCCCCAAATACTCGAAATAAGCAAATCGACTGTCAGCCAGCCATATAAAACTCCCAAAAATACCCCTAACACCTTCATGCCAAAGGGGGTAATTGCCCCAAATGGCGGTAAAATTGCGACAACAAAGGTAATAATAAACATAATTGCGATATTAATATATTTAGTTTTGGTTAATTGCATAAAAATCACCTCTTAGTTGTATTTTTTTATCTTTCTGAGCATTGCTATCAAGGATACCAAGCTATTTTGCTCATTTCCATCACTCCTTGGAATATGTTTTCTTTACAATTACAATATAATATTTATATTATTTTTCTTGTAGTATCGAAAAATTATTTTTATTTAAAAAAGCTATATATTTTTTTATATACCGCGTAAGTCGCTCTACTCATTTTTATCAATATGCGCCCAAAATATTACAAAAAACTTAAAAACTGCTTAAAATCGTTTTATTTTCACCATTTATCGCTTAAATAATATTTTACAAAAATCATACAAAATTTTTCTTGACAAAAGCCCTACCTCATATTATAATTACTTCATATTTGTGGCATACTTAACTTGCAAGGGGAGTAGCTCGTGAGCCGTTCATTCGGCTGATCGTCAATACACGCAGATTTTTCTGCCGGTCAGTCGTCACTGTTTTAGTGAGAGCAAGACTTTGTTAATCAGAGGAGATAGGTGGATCTCTCTATTCTGATTAGCAAAGTCTTTTTTTATATTATTTTCTAAGGAGGATATCTTAATGGAAAGTGCGTTAATCATCGAATACGCCGTTGTACTTTTACTCTTAGTTGTCTTAGAGGGCTTATTATCTGCGGATAATGCTCTCGTGCTTGCCGTCATGGTCAAGCATCTGCCGGAAAAGGAGCAAAAAAAGGCTTTGTTTTACGGATTAGTCGGAGCTTTTGTCCTGCGCTTTGCGGCACTGTTTTTAATTTCATTTTTGGCAAATGTCTGGCAGGCTCAAGCCCTGGGCGCGATTTACCTCATCTATCTGGCGATAAAAAATATCTTTTTTGCCCACGATGAAAGTGAAACCCACGCCGAAAAGCAAGCCGCTACCAGTGTTTCCAAAAAGGAATTTTGGCTCACTGTCGCCAAAGTAGAGCTCGCCGATATCGCTTTTGCGGTCGATTCAATCTTAGCCGCAGTAGCTTTAGCGATTACTTTGCCGGCTACCGGATTAGGTCATATCGGCGGTATGGACGCCGGACAATTTGTCGTGGTATTCTGCGGTGGTTTTATCGGTTTATTACTCATGCGTTTCGCCGCAATGATTTTTGTCGAGCTTTTGAAAAAACGCCCTGCTTTAGAAAAAGCCGCCTTTTTAATCGTCGGCTGGGTAGGTATCAAATTGGGACTCACAGCTTTATCCCACGAATCCCTCGCTATCTTGCCCGGAGCATTTTTCCACAGCACTACTTGGAAGCTCATCTTTTTCGGAGTCATGATCATCATTGCGCTGTGGGGCTGGTTTAGTTCCGATCCTAAAAAAGCAGCTCAATAATTATTTAGTAAGTTTTAGTAAGTAAAAGGGGGCTTTTTTGTGTTTGTCGAATATCTCGTTGTATTTTTAATCCTAATCATCCTAGAGGGCTTGCTTTCAGCCGACAATGCTCTGGTTTTAGCTATTTTGGTTAAACCTCTCCCCGAGGACCATCAAAAAAAAGCCCTGCTCTATGGCTTAGTCGGGGCGTTTGTCCTGCGCTTTAGTGCTTTATTCTTCATTTCCTATCTGGCTAATGTCTGGCAGGCACAAGCAATCGGTGCTCTATACCTGCTCTACATTGCTATCAAAAATTTGCTAGCCAAATCCGAGGACACCCCCGAGACTGATAGCCCGGCATCTACACCTGCCAAGGCGCCTAGCTTTTGGGGTACAGTCGCCAAAGTAGAGCTCACAGATATCGCATTTGCTATCGATTCTATCTTAGCCGCAGTCGCTATGGCTATTTCCTTGCCACCTACCGGCTGGGGACATATCGGCGGATTAGACGCCGGGATATTCCTGGTTATTTTCTGCGGTGGCTTTGCCGGACTTATCATCATGCGTTTCGCTGCGATGCTTTTTATCAAAATCTTGCAGAAACGCCCAGGCTTAGAAAAAGCAGCCTTTTTAATCGTGGGCTGGGTCGGTATCAAGCTCGTTATCACCACTTTAGCTCACCCCTCATTGGCTTTTATCCCTACCGGTATCCCCGGCTCGCTCACCTTTAAAATCATCTTTTTCGTAGTTATGTTTGCTATCGCCATCTGGGGATGGTTTCATGGCGAAAACAATTCAAAAAATGCAAAGGATGCCTAAATTATGCTTAAATACAAAGTTTTAGCCTTAGACCACGACGATACCGTCGTGCAAAGCACTGCCGAAATTCATTATCCGGCATTTCTGGAAACTCTAAAGACCTTTCGCCCTGAAATGCAGATGTCCTTAGATACCTTTAACGAATACTGCTTTTCTCCTGGATTTTTCCCTCTCTGCCGCGACATTTTAAAATTAACAGAAAGCGAAATGGTTATCCAAGACGGTATTTGGCGCAATTATGCGCGCAATCATCGTCCTAATGTCTTTGCCGGCTGGCAAGAGGTTTTGTCTCACTTTAAAGCTCAGGGCGGTATTATTTGCGTCGTGTCCCACTCCGACAGAGAATTTATCCTGCATGATTATCAAGCAAACTTTGGCTTTGTCCCCGATGAAATCTTTGATTGGAGCTTGGGCGAGGATAAATGCAAGCCCTACCCTTATCCAATCGAAAAAATCATAGAGCATTTCAAGGTTTCCCTACAGGTTATCCTCGTAGTCGATGATTTGACGACCGGTTTAGATATGGCGCGCAGTGCTCATGTGGATTTTGCCTATGCTGCCTGGGCTAATCGTTTGCCCGAAAAGACAAAATTTATGTCCGAAAAAAGCGACTATACCCTTCTTGAGCCTCTGGAGCTGGAACAAATAATCTATAAATAATTTGCCACACCCACAGAATTATCTTCAGATATTAATCTCGAGCACGAAAAAAACTGCACCTAAAAAATAGGTGCAGTTTTTTTCGTTTAAAATAATTCGGTAATAAGCGCCATCATATATGGTAAAAGCAAGCCCAAGGAAAGCAACATCACCAAAAAAATCAAGACGGCTTTTTGAAATTTTGTATATTTACGCTGAGCCACAGCTACTCCTCCTATTGTGCCAAATACTCTTCTACAGCGGTCATAACCACACCACCATCACCTACCGCAGTTGTAACTTGGCGAATAGGCTTCCGGCGGACATCACCCACCGCAAAAATACCGGGTAAATTAGTAGCCATTTTCTCGTCAGTAATTAC
>CAYTOM010000166.1:0-3662 GCA_964439335.1 uncultured Peptococcaceae bacterium
ACTTTCGGAGTTACCGATACCATGACGGCTTCTTTAACATCACGACCTGCCAAATCAATAGCTGCCGCTCTGGAGAAATTCAATTCGATACCGGCACGCTCAGCCGCAATCAACGCATCGACTACTCTATCGACATTACCACCGGCTAAATAATGTGCCTCTAATTGCGAGGTATCCATTTTCATACCGGCTTTATTTGCCTTAATTAACGGTAAAACAATCTTGTTGGGGGGTACTCGTCTCAAACGCATACCAACTAAATTAAACAATCCGACATGTACATTTGCAGCTAAGGCGGAAATCCACAAGCCTACCGGCACAAAGCTGAATAAAACCATCAAAAGTACTAAAATCAGGACAATAAACAGTATTCCTATCATTCCTTTGCCTCCTCGTTTTCTTCTTGCAATTCATCTATTTTTTGGACAATCAACCAGGTGCCCTCGATTCCCACCACTTGAATCGCTTCATCCTGCTCAATGAAATCCCCTTTGGTAACTACATCTAATCTTTTCCCGTTAGCGGTCATCATCGTCCCTGCCGGACGCAGCACCGTCAGCGCAGTACCCTTTGCTCCGACAAATTTCTCCAGTTCCGGATTGCGAGAGACATAGCCCTCCTCGGTAGTCAATTCATTTTTGACCGTCAATTTATCGAAAAACTTGCTTTTCTTCGCTATTTTAAAGAACACCGGCAGCATCACTACCAAAGCTATCAGCATGATTGCCGTATATTTAATCGCCGTATACATATCGGGAGTGCTTAAAAAGATACTCACCACAATCGCTCCCAAGCCCCCTATACCGAAAACACCAAACCCCGGCATCAAAAGCTCGATTAAGCATAAAATTACTCCGACGATGAATAGTAAGACCGCTATCCAGCTTGCCATACCTGCTAACACACTCCCTCCGAAATAAAGCCCCAGACACGCTATACCTAAAAGCAAAAACACTCCTATGCCCGGTGTCATAAATTCTAAAAATAAACAGATAACTCCCCCGGATAATAATATCGGGGCTACGGTGCTTGAGCTTAAAAATCTCGCCAATTTCTCACCGGTCGTATGTTCTCCGCGGATAATCTCTGCATTCGCTAAATCCTTTGCCGCCAAAAGCTCCGCCAAACCATCGACCCGATATTCACAATATCCCAATTCATACGCTTTATTTGCCGTCAGAACCAACAATTTATCCTTGGCGATAATTCCAGGAATTTCTACATCGCTATCGACAAAAGCCCGGGCGATATCCTGATCTCTGCCCCTAAGCTCTGCCATCGCCGCAAATTCCTCGCGCCAAGCCGAAATATATTTTTCATCAGCCTTTTCGCTGCCTATTCTGACCTCGGCATCACCGATTGTCGTACCGGGTAGCATGGCTATCTCATCACACGCCAAGGCTAAATATGCTCCTGCCGACAAGGCTTGGTTTTTTACCAGACAAACTATCGGGATATCTAATTCGTAGATAGCTTTTTTGATATCACCGGCGCTTGATACCTGACCGCCGGGAGTATCCATCTCTAAAACTATCAATGCCGCGTTCATTTCTTCCGCCATGGCAAAATTGCGCACCAGATAATCTCGCAAGCCATCATTAATTTCCTCGGTGACTTCCAGCACCACTACCTGTTGCTCCTCGCCATACGCCATCGGTGCTGTAAATACCAAGCACAAACAAATCAGCAAAGCTATACTTATCCATTTTTTCATGCTTTTTCTCCTTAGCTCACGCTTCATAAATACTGCACATCTCTACTAACAATCTCTCAAAGCGCTCTTTAGTATTGGGCATTGTCTTTAAATCCATTTCAGCTGCCAAAAGCATCGCCAAAATTTTCTCTATTTGCGTAGCTTTGTAAAATTTACTCTGATTAACCAGCTCTTTAATCACAAATTCCCATGGAGTATTTAAACTTTTGCATAATTCTTTAATGCTTTCGCCGTTTTCATAGCGCAGTTTTACCTCTAACAAGCGCACATATTGCCTCTCTAAAAAAGCCAAAATCTGATATTCGCTCTGCCCATAGTAATACAAATTGCTCAATACACGCAAAGCCCGGTCGCTTTGCGTTCTAAACAAAAAAACAAACAACTGATATAATGTTTCCTCATTAGTAGGTGTCACTATTTGTTTAATATCTTCCAGATTAAGCCTGCTTTTCCCTGTATAAGTGATAGCTTTTTCCAATTCATTGGCTAATATGCCTAAATTTCGACTGCTTTCTTTTGTCAAAAAATCCAACGCATCATTATCGATAGTGATATTATATGCGCGCAAATAATCCTTAACCCAGTTTTTTACGCCTTGTGGTTTTAAAGTTTCAAAATTAATGACCTCTACCGTCGCCAGAGCCTCGAATTTGGCATAAGTCTTGCTATTTTTCTTTTCCGGCAAATAATTATTGACCACTATCAAGACACAGCTCGGATTGGGCTCTTTTAAATATTCCAGCAAGAGCTTGTCAGCCTTTTTTTGCTCCTCACCGTTTTTACCGCCAAAGCTAAACAAATCCGCCCCATTCAAAAGCACCAAGCGTTTGTCCGCCATAAACGGCACCTGATTTAAGTTGTCTAAAAGGCTGGAAATAGTAATATTTTTCGCCTCTAAGGTCACATAATTATATTCCTCGCTCCATTCACTGCCCCAAAAAGTCTGCGTCCTGATTTGCCTGATTTTTTCCTCCAGCAGCCATCGTTCCTCACCGTAAAGAATATAGCCGGCTTTTAAATCCTTAGCTTCCTTCGCCATTAAAACCACCTTTGAAAAATTATAGCTATTACTTCATATGATTAGCATTTTTCATCTTTTTATTACGCTCAATAATGCGTCTGGTGCGAAGAGCTATCTGCACCGCATAAAGTAGCGAAATCGCCCCTAAAATCACGATGACCCAGTTGATTTTGCCTTTGACATCGTCCATCGCTACCAACGATACATTGCCTACCACCGAGCCGTCCTGCAAAATATCCAAATACCCGACCGTATCGCCTTTTTTAATCGGACGCTCCATTTGCGTCAAATAAATATTGTAGCCGGTCACTGCGGCATTGGCTGTAGACATACACACCGAATAACTGCTTTTTGCTGCTGCTCTGACATCGACCTCGTCATAATTCAAGATAGCCATCACTGTACCCTCAGCTACTATCGGCACGATTTTCGTATTGTTAAAGCAAGTGTTTAGCAAAGTCTGCATCTCACTATACAGCACTTCCTCGCTGGAAGCTCCCAAAATTACCGCGGTCAAGGTACGACCGTCCTTGGTCACCGTAGTCATCAAATCATAGCTGCCGGCACCATCATTACTCATTTTAATGCCCTTAGCCTCCGGCATTATCTTTAAAAAGCCATTGGTATTTTCCAAAGTGGAATTGCTACGGACATCTCCCTGCCACTGGATATTGGGCGTATTGGCTAATGTCATATATTTTTCCGAATTCATCACATACCTTGCCAAAGCAAGCATATCATTAGCCGTAGTCAATTGGCTATCCTCTCTGGCACCATACACATTGGTAAAAGTCGTATGGCTCATGCCCAGCTTGGCTGCCTTGTCATTCATCGCTTTCAAAAATTTCGTCGTCCCACCTAAATGATTAGCCGCACTGATTGCCGCATCTGATGCCGAATAAACCACAATCGCTTCTAATAAAGACT
>CAYTOM010000167.1:0-3649 GCA_964439335.1 uncultured Peptococcaceae bacterium
AAGGGGGTTAGGGTGATTGTTAAGAGGGTTTAAGGGGGGAAATCAGCATCCCCCCCTAACCCTCTTAACGAAAAAATAAAAAGATTTTTTGATTCTAAAGTATTTATTATATAGTTTGTAAAAGTATACTTTTACGAAAAATTTCGGTTTACAACACTGCTTTTCCTTGTGCGAAAATCCTCTTTTTTCCGTTACTTTTCCACGCATTATCTTATTTAATATCTTTTAAAGCACTTTAATACAAAAAACAACTTTTGTTTTTTATTTATTCTAATTAACCACCTATACGCATATACATTTACCAACAGATGGATGCGGAGGAGTGTATTTCTTTGAAAAATTATATAGAGCAACGCGTGCTGGAAATAGCCAACTATTGCATAAATAATAATGCTACTGTCCGAGAAAGTGCCAAACGCTTCGGCATTTCAAAATCTACCGTCCATAAAGACATCACCGAGCGCCTACCGGAATTAAATCACGAATTGTACGAAGAAGTCAAAAAAGTCCTCAATACCAACAAAGCCGAGCGGCATTTGCGTGGCGGAGAAGCTACCAAGCAAAAATATGCTCATCTTGCGCCCCACAAATAATTTTTGCCAATGAAAAAGCAGCCCTTACGGACTGCTTTTTTTCGTGCTTTCAGTGTTTTAAAGATGAATGCTCATTATTTTAATAATTTTCCTTGCGAATTTCAAAATAGCTCTGCGGATGAGCACAGGTCGGGCATACCTCCGGAGCTTTAGTGCCAGTCATAATATGCCCACAATTGCGACATTCCCAGACCTTGACCTCGCTTTTGGCGAATACCTCCTGCGCCTCGACATTGCTCAGTAATGCTCTATAGCGCTCCTCATGAGCCTTTTCAATCGCACCTACCAAGCGGAATTTTGCCGCTAATTCGGGGAAGCCTTCCTCCTCAGCAGTTTTGGCAAATCCCTCGTACATATCAGTCCATTCATAATTTTCGCCATCTGCTGCTGACGCTAAATTCTCCGCAGTATTGCCGATGCCGTTTAACTCCTTGAACCACATTTTAGCGTGCTCTTTTTCATTATCAGCCGTAGTTAAAAACAAAGCCGAAATTTGCTCAAAGCCCTCTTTTTTAGCCTGCGAAGCGAAATAGGTATATTTATTTCTCGCTTGAGATTCACCTGCAAATGCTTCCATTAAATTTTTCTCAGTTTGCGTGCCGGCATATTTGTTAGCCATGGTTATTACCTCCATTAATTATACTATTTTTTCAGTATAGCACGCCAATATGATTTTTGCAATCGCAAATTGCGCCCTATTTTATAGCCCTACCCGCTAAAAAGCCAGCTTTTCGCTTATTTTAGGCATTTCTCCAAGCAAACCAATTGCACATTTTCAATCCCGTTAAAATTACACTCTACTATGTCTATTTCATTATAGCCCAGCTTTTTGTATAATCGTCTGGCATTGACATTTTTCTCGTTGGTATCCATTCGCAGATAGTGGCAATTATGCTCAAGCGCATACTCCTCATAAAATTTTACAAAAGCTGTCCCATAGCCATGCCCACCCTGTAAGGGGTCTACTACCAAGGTATGTAGCACCATCACTTCATTATCCTCTGCCTGATACTGCCACCGGGCATTTTTATACTCAGCGACCTGCTTTTGATTGATAATTGCCGCCGCTACCACTTCACCGGCAGATTCCATTACAAATAGCTCATCTCCTGCCAGAGCCATCTCCGCCGTTTTCGCAGTAGGATAAATATCGCGCTTCCAGCCTATTGTCACATTCCTCATCGGTAATGATTTGCTTATAAATTGTCGCTACAGCCGTAATATCCTCGGCTCTAGCCTTTCTCACCATCATCATATTCCTATCCCTCCGCAGATATTTTTTCTATTGTAGCACAAATGAACCCGGGCTGTAAATACACTATGCACCTATCCTATCAATCGTTAAACAAAACAGACTGCCATAGTCAATAAATACAAACACCTGACAGCTTGTTTTAATATATAGTAAATTATATAATATATAGTAAGTAATTATAAATTTGTTAGTTTTATTTAATCAAATATTTATTAAGGAGTGAACCTCATGAGTAAAAAAATTGACCCTCGTTTTCCGCAAGATATCGGCAAAGGCGTCTTGCCCGATTATGTAGCGATCAAATCCCCTTGGGACAAGCTGGTATCCTATCACGATACTGCTCGCTATGCCTGTCGCTACGGCGCTGTATTTGGCGCTGCCGCTATGCAAGCCTATCGTATCTTGGTGCCTGATTACGAAGACCGCAGCAAAGCTATGTGCCAAGCGGCATACAATCGCCTTTATACCATTATGCACTACCCGATGGTGCCCGATATGCAGATAGCCTCGATCAATGCTCACCCCTTTTTCCGTGGCAATTATTTAGGCGGACTTATCGGCGACAAAGGTGACGAAGAATTAATGATGTGCGGTAGAGTAAACGATTTCGGCACCTATCGCTGCGAAAAAGAATTAGACCACTGCGACTGGGATATCGTCGGCTCAGAATTATGCCGCGCTACAACTCAATCTCTGCAAGCCAGTGCCGATGCGTGCAGTGAAAAGCTCTTGCCGGGTCCTATGTTAGAATTCCACATGGTCGAAGCCAAAGGCTGTGGCGACCGCCACTGCCGTATCGTCGCTGAAAACCGCGACAAATATCCGATGCCACCCCATGAACAATGGGAATGTTTTGGACCGGTCGCTACTGCCGATCAAATTCGCTACACTCCCGAAGAAGAATGTGTCGCTGAATCCATGATTTTCCGCGAGGAATGTAACTATACCTTTAATAACGGTACCTGCACCGAAACAAATCCTGACAGTGCCTATCCGATGGTCGCCCAAGCTACCAGCTCGGTCTATATCTTTGACACCATCGAAGCCCAAGTTAAAGCCGGTGAATTAGACAGCAAATTTGTCGACCATGTCCTAAAATGTGTCTTTGAAGCCTCCGGTAAAGCTCTCTACGGCGAAAAATATGCTATCGAAGCATTCCGTAGCTGGGTAGGTGCGCCACGCTCTATCAGTGACGATGATGGTCGATTAGCCGGTGCGCATATCGAAATGTATCTGCAAAGTATCCGCGTCCCCTACGAAATCGAAGCATTTAACAAAGACGAAGTCATCTATATCATCGACCGCAATGCTTTAGCAAACGGTATGCCTCGTACTATCGGTTGCTATTTGTCCTACTGGTATGGCATTACCAAAACTTTGGTCAATGCTCAATGGTCTCTCTGGGAAGATGCTAACGACACCCCTAGTGATAAATTGCGAATTAAAATTGCGAAAAAAATAGATAAATTCTGCTAAATCGCCTACGCCGGAAAGGAGGAAAACTGATGTATCAAAATGTATATAAATATGACGAAATGAAACGCTCCGAGCATATGGCAGTGCGTACCACTGCCGGCTGGTACTTATGGACTCACAATATCTTAGAGGTGAGCGGTAAAGATGCTGCTAACTTTTTAGATAAAATTTACGCCAATCCTATCGCTAATTTAAAACTCGGTCGCGCACGCTATACCACTATGCTTAATGATAATGCCGAAATTTTAGACGATGTCGTCGTCTTTCGCTTAGACGAGGATAAATTCTGGATTTCTACCTTGTTTGTCAAAAAATTAATTGCCTG
>CAYTOM010000168.1:0-3623 GCA_964439335.1 uncultured Peptococcaceae bacterium
TTTTCATTTGCTTAAAATCATTCACCTACTAAATTTTTGATCATGCGCTGAATTTTAATAATGTACTCCTTGAGCTTAGGATATTTCTGCACCGTAGTATCATTATACAGCATATAAAATGTCGCAAATTTAGGCTGTGAAAACTTCCTTGTGATAATTTGCGGGTGATTATACATATATTTAAACAACTTCATACTGGTAATCGAAACTGCATTATTTTCCAGCATCAGCTTTAAATGCAAATTCAAATCGTTCGACCTAACTATCGTCGACGCCATATTTTCATCAGGCATATCAAAATACTCATAATAATTAGTATCAAAATCTGCCCTGAAAATACTCTCTCGATCTACATCAATCGTTTCTTGCATAGCTAATGGCGAACTTTCAGCCAAACAAGCCACTATCTCATCTTCAAACAGAGGGACTAATTTAGCCTCATTTTTCAGCTGATTTTTAAAGCTGGCTATTTGGCTATCCATATCCATCAAAAGGAAAATGCCTAAAATAGGCTGTCCCTCGGCAATTTTAGTAACTGTCTGCGAGATGCTTGCCTCCATGATTTTGATATTTTTGAGGCTCTTATCCTGCAAAAGATTATACGCGAGCACATTTGTCAATAAAGGATTGACATAAAGCATCACGCTTTCGTCATCAGATAAAGTCTGATTTTTCTCCTTTGCCAAATAATCCAGCATATCCTGATAAGCCTCAGCCGCTTTTTTGGCATACACATAAAAAGCCTCGCCCTGCTTATTGAGCGTACAGCCTTTTTTATTTCTCACCAAAATAGGAAACCCTACTTCATTTTCCAATCTACGCAGTGAATCGCTCAAACCCTGCTGAGAAATATATAAATTTTTGCTTGCTTCACTAATCGAGCCTGTCTCTACCGTCTCTATTAAGTGGCGAAGCTGCTCAAAGCGCATACCAATACCCCCATCACCAATTCTATTCTTATTATAGTACAAAAACGATTTTACTGTCAATAAGCATAATTTTATTTATCGATTACAAAAGGTTTTCATTTATATACAAGATATTGCGAACTAAATACAAGAGACTCGTGCTGTTTTTTATTCTCCTGTAATGGTATGATATTAGTGTAATGAATATAAATTATTTGCGCGCATAATTTATAAACCACTAATAAAAAGGAGTGTAATTATTATGAGAGAAAAATATACTGATAAAGTCATGGTCATCGGTATTGACGGTATGGATCCTCGATTAAGTCTTTACCATATGAACCAGGGCTATATGCCAAATTTAAAGACATTATTAGAGCGTGGCTCTGCTCGTGAGGATTTAGTTTTATTAGGTGGTATGCCCACTATTACTCCGCCTATGTGGACGACCTTGGCTACCGGTACTTATCCTATGACGCATGGTATCACCGACTTTTGGCGCCAAGACCCGAACAAATTGGATAGCTTAAACTACGCTATCGACTCCAGACTTTGCCGTTCAGAGCAAATGTGGAATGTCACCGCTGAAGCAGGCAAGAAAACCCTGGTCATGCACTGGCCCGGCTCCTCTTGGCCACCAAGCTCCAACAGCGACAATTTGTTCGTCATCGATGGTACCAATCCCGAGGGTATCAGCATGGCTACCGGCGAAATCGAAGAGGAATATATCGTCGCCGCTAAAGATGATATCCCCACTGTCACCTATCGTCCTAAAGCAGGTGCTACCCAAATGATGTGCGTTGTCACTGATTTAGATATGGAAGAAACCACTACTGACGAAGGACCGTCCTTAGCTACAGCTACCGCCGCAGAAATCAAAGCCTTTAGATTTGAGCCCGATCCGACCGAGGGTACCGTTATGACCGAAGTCAAGCTCGATGCCAGCCTTTCGCCGATTAAAGACGCCGAAAACTGGAGCTTTGCTGTCCCGGCAGGGGCGAAAGAATTTACTATTCTCACTGCTAAAGGCTTAATTCGCCGTCCTTCCTTGCTGGTACCCAACGCTGACGGCATCTATGACACCGTCAAGATTTATAAAAGCAAGAAAAACGAGGAATGTGTCGTAACTCTTAAAAACCATGAATTTGTCGAGGGTATAGTTGACGAATCTATCAAAAACGATACTCCCTATACCATCGCGCGTAATATGCGTGTCCTCGATATCGCTCCCGATGGCAGCAGTGTCCGTATCTGGTTCTCCGCTGCAATCAATATCCACGATGATTCTATCTTCTCCCCGAAATCCTTGCATGATGACATCGTCAAAAATATCGGCTACCCGATGCCGGTATCCAATGTCGGCTCGCATGACAAGCAATTAGTCGTAGAATGTATGCAAGAAAACTGGATGCGTACCATGCGCTGGTGGGCAGATGCTATTCACTATATGATCGAAGAAAAAGGCGTCGAAGTAGTATTCTCCCAAATTCACAATGACGACGCTCAAAAGCATAATTTCATTTCCGTCAATAAAGAAGACAGCAAATTCCGCGTATTGCCGCTCAGCGAATATGACGAATTTCTGATTAATGTAAGTAAGCAAAATGACTACTACATCGGTCGTTTCTTGCACTTATTAGACGAAGGTTGGAGCTTGATTTTAGTTTCTGACCATGGTTTGGTCACCTCGGAAAAAGGCTTATCTCCATATTTACCGCAGATATACTTAGATGCGTCCTTTATGCGTGATTGGGGCTACACTGTAGTTAAAACCGATGCTGATGGCAAACCCTTGCCGGAAGTCGATTGGAGCCAAACCAGAGCTATCGCCAGCCGTATGAACTCCATCTATATCAATACCAAAGGTCGCTGGGATACCGGTATTGTCGAGCCGGAAGATCAATATGCTTTAGAGGGCGAAATTATTTCCAAACTCTACAGCTTGCGTGATGAAAAAGGCAGAGCTGTCATCTCTCTCGCTTTGCGTAATAAAGACGCCATTCTTTTGGGCTTAGGCGGACCGGAATGTGGTGATATTATCGTCTTCCAGGCAGAGCAAAACCTGCATGACCATGGCGATAGCTTGTCTACCTTTACCGGATTAAATCACACCTCTGTATCTCCTATCTTTGTCGCTGCCGGCTCCGGTATCAAGCAAAACTTTACCACTTCCCGCTATATCCGTGAAGTAGATGTCGCTCCGACTATTGCGGCACTCTTAGGTGTTAGAATGCCTCACGAATGCGAGGGCGCTCCGGCTTATCAAATTTTTGAAACCGAGTATTAATAAACCTCTGCACTCTAGAGTACCCTTCCCTCTAGAATGTATTTACCGTAATATCAAAAGACAATTGAACTGTAAAACAAAAAGTGATACCTCACACATGGGGTATCACTTTTTGTCGAAATTTATGATAGGTTAAGAATTGGGCTTAATTAATGTACTTTTCAGCTTACTTTACCTCTGTCTGCTTCAAGGCTTTTTTCGCACAGCGCTCACTCCACATTTCATCAGCCGTAGCTACCCAATTTTGAGCATAAGGAATAGTTTTTTCCGTCAAATGCTCCACACTTTCCTGATTTACATAGTCGGTGTTCACTGCACCGGTAGCATTAACCATCGTGCGAATACTTTGCGGATTTTCTAACATCGGGCAAGGTCTAAACATATTTTTATTAAACGGCTGATTGTCATGATAAGCCATAAATAACGGA
>CAYTOM010000169.1:0-3618 GCA_964439335.1 uncultured Peptococcaceae bacterium
AGGATTGCGAAAAGTATATATTCATTGCTTTTTAGATGGGCGTGATGTCCCACCCCAGTCAGCCAAGGGCTATATTCAGGATTTAGAGGAACAATTAGCCACGATAGGTGTCGGAAAAATTGCGACCTTGAGTGGTCGTTATTATGCGATGGATCGTGACAATCGCTGGGAGCGTGTCGAAAAAGCCTATCGCAATTTGACCGGCTATGGTGATAACACAGCAGACAGTGCGGTTATAGCGATAGAGGAGTCCTATCAAAAGCAAATCACTGATGAATTTGTCGAGCCCGTAGCTATTAAGGGCGTAGATGGCGCAATCAAGCCGGGCGATGGCGTGATTTTCTATAATTATCGTGCAGATAGAGCGCGTGAAATCAGCCGAGCCTTTTGCGAGGAGAATTTCACCGGCTTTGCGCGAGAGGAATATTTGCAGGTGCATTTTGTCGGGATGACGATGTACGCTGATGGTTTTGATGAAATGATGGATATCGCCTTTCCTTTAGAGGATTTAAAAGATACCTTGGGCGAGGTCATCGCAAAAGCAGGACTGGCGCAATTACGAATTGCCGAGACGGAAAAATATGCCCATGTTACTTCGTTTTTTAATGGCAGTATCGTCGAGCCTAATTTGCTGGAGGAGCGCATTTTGGTGGATTCACCTAAAGTCGCTACCTATGATTTAAAGCCGGAAATGAGTGCCTATGAGGTCACAGAGAAAGTATTAAAGGCGATAGATGAGGATAAATATGCATTTATCCTGCTTAATTTCGCAAATCCCGACATGGTAGGGCATACGGGAGTATTTGAGGCAGCGATTAAAGCAGTCAAAACTGTTGACGAATGCCTGCAAAAGGTAATAGATAAAATATTGGCTAAAGATGGAGCGGTGCTTTTGTGTGCCGACCATGGTAATGCCGAGAAAATGTATGATGAAAACGGTGGACCATTTACCGCACATACATCGAATTTAGTGCCGTTTATCGCTATTGGCACTAAAGCAAAAAGCGTCAAAGACGGAAGCCTGCAAGATGTAGCACCGACTGTGCTGGACTTGCTCGAAATAAATAAGCCTATCTCAATGAGTGGGCAGAGCTTATTGGAATATTAAACTCGAATATTAAGGAGGAAGAAAAATGAGTATTATCGTAGATGTTTATGGTAGAGAGGTATTGGATTCTCGCGGAAATCCGACTGTAGAGGTAGAGGTTACTTTGGAAAGCGGTGCTTTTGGTCGTGCAGCTATCCCCAGCGGTGCATCTACCGGTGCATTTGAAGCTGTGGAAATGCGTGACGGCGACAAATCGCGCTTTATGGGCAAAGGTGTTTTAAATGCTGTAGATAATGTCAATACTATCATTGCTCCGGCTTTGATTGGCTGGGACGCTTTGGATCAAGTAGCTATCGACGAAATGTTAATCGAATTAGATGGCACTGAAAACAAAGGCAAATTAGGTGCTAATGCTATTTTGGGTGCGTCTTTGGCAGTAGCTAAAGCTGCGGCTGAATATTGCGGATTGCCGTTATATCGTTATATCGGCGGTGCAAATGCTAAAACTTTGCCGGCTCCGATGATGAATATTTTAAACGGTGGTAAGCACGCTGATAATACTGTCGATATTCAGGAATTTATGGTTATGCCTTTAGGTGCAGAGTCCTTTGCCGAGGCTCTCAGAATGGGCACCGAAGTATTCCACAACTTGAAAAAAGTCTTAAAAGCTAAAGGTCACAATACTGCTGTCGGCGACGAGGGCGGTTTTGCTCCGAATTTATCGTCGAACGAAGAGGCATTGGCTGTTATCGTTGAGGCTATTGAGGCTGCCGGCTATGTACCGGGCAAAGATTGTTACTTAGCTATCGATACCGCTGCTACCGAGCTTTATGACGAAGCAACCGGCATTTACAATTTAGCCGGCGAGGGTGTGAAAAAGACCTCGGCTGAAATGGTTGATTTCTATGCTGATTTGGCAGCAAAATATCCGATTATTTCTATCGAAGACGGCTTAGCTGAGGAAGACTGGGAAGGCTGGAAATTGCTGACCGAAAGATTGGGCGATAAAGTTCAATTAGTTGGTGACGATTTATTTGTAACTAATACCAAACGCTTGTCTAAAGGTATCGAAATGGGTACCGCTAACAGCATCTTGATCAAAGTAAACCAAATCGGTACTTTGACTGAGACTTTAGATGCGATTGAGATGGCAAAACAAGCAGGCTATACTGCGGTCGTTTCTCACAGAAGCGGTGAAACCGAGGATACTACCATTGCTGATATTGCCGTAGCTACCAATGCCGGACAAATTAAAACCGGTGCTCCCTCGCGTACTGACCGTGTAGCTAAATACAATCAGTTATTACGCATTGAGGAAGAATTAGACGAAAGCGCTCGCTATAAAGGCTTAAAAGGCTTTTACAACTTGAAAAAATAGTTTTTTTACACCCGGAGGGAATATCCTTCGGGTGATTTTTTAGCAAGTTATGAGTATGGTTTCTCTACTGATAAAAAAATTTTTGTAAAAAAACGAAAAATACTCTTGTATTTATGGGCGTTCTCTGTTAAAATATAAACACTAATGTTATAGTGAATGAGAGGAGAATATAAATGTATATAGCACTTTGTGTATTAGAGGTAATTGCTTGCTTAGGTTTGATTGCTACTGTTTTGTTGCAGTCCGGTAAAAGTGCCGGTATGTCCGGTTCTATCGCCGGTGGTGCCGAGACTTTTTTAGGCAAAAAAGGTATGGACGAAAAGTTTGAGCTTTGGTCTAAGATATTTGCTGTAGCGTTTATGGTTATTACTTTGGTAATGGCTATTGTCTCGAAGTAATCATTAGGCTGCCTTTAAGGCAGCCTTTTTCATGTATTAGCGGAAAAAGTATGAAAAATTGGCGAAATGGATACAATGGATATATTAGTACATAATTAGTGAGTGTAGAGAAAATTCGAGGAGGAAATTGATGCTTAAATTTAGTGAATTAGATTTGCGTGATGAGATATTACAAGCAGTAGATAATATGGGCTTTGAGGTAGCGACGCCTATCCAGGAATTAGCGATACCGGTGGCTTTAAGCGGTAAAGATGTCATCGGTCAGGCGCAGACCGGTACCGGTAAAACCGCTGCTTTTGCGATTCCCTTTTTGCAATTATTAGAGGACGAGCCTGTGGTGCAGGTATTAGTCTTGACTCCTACCAGAGAATTGTGCATTCAGGTAGAAAAAGAAATTCACAAATTAAGCCGTTATCTGCCGGTGCGCTCGCTGGCAGTGTATGGTGGGCAGGAAATTACTCGTCAGATTCGCGGTCTCAAGGACAAACCGCAAATTATCGTGGCAACTCCCGGTAGATTGATGGATCATATGGACAGACATACGATAAAATTACAAAATTTAAAATTTGTCGTTTTAGATGAAGCCGATGAGATGCTCAATATGGGCTTTTTAGAGGATATCGAGACAATTTTGGCTGCTTGCCCCGAGGACAGACAGACGATGATGTTTTCCGCGACTATGCGTGCGGAAATCAAAAGTATTGCCGAGCGTTTCATGAAAGAGCCGGAATTGGTCAAGGTAAAAGCGACTCAATTAACAGTACCATCAATCGAGCAGTATTACTCTGAAGTGG
>CAYTOM010000170.1:0-3612 GCA_964439335.1 uncultured Peptococcaceae bacterium
TATGCCGCAAGCCTTCTCAAAGAAGTAGATGAGCTGTCCGAATGTGTATTCATCAAGCTTTTTAAGCTTAACGATAAGGTTCGGAACGCCGCCGTCGGTATGTGCAAGGTATGTTCCCTCAAAAGCTTTTTTGTTTACAAAAAATAAGGAGGAATTTTTATGCCCACATTTTTAGGAGCTGTATCAGTAGTTTTTTTGCTTTTTTACCTCTATGAGGTCAAAAGAGTAAAATGGAACACCTCATTAGTCGTACAAACGGCGATGCTGGTGGCAATTTCTTTTGTGCTAAGCATGATCAAGTTTTATCATTATCCCCAGGGCGGGAGCCTGTCATTAGCCTCGATGCTGCCATTGATGCTCTGCGGAATTATTTATGGTCCGGGGGTGGGAATGACTGCCGGATTAGCGTCGGGATTATTGAGCTTGATGATGGACTTTTATGTCATTCATCCGGCGCAATTAATGCTGGATTATTTTTTACCGAATATGGTTTTTGGTCTCAGTGGCATTTTAGGGACAAATGGCAAAATTCGCCCGGCATTGGGGGCATTATTCATGTCGATTATCTCGGTTGGGTGTAATGTGCTTTCCGGTGTGGTCTTTTTTGCGGCGTATGCCGGGGAGATGAATGTTTGGGTGTACTCGATTGTTTATAATTGTAGCACTAATGGGCTCGAGGCATTATTATCAGTTGCTATTTTACTATTGTTACCATTGGAGCGGATTCGCAAGCAACTAAAGAAATAGCTTAATTTAAGTAAAAAAAGTCACAGTTTTATACTGTGACTTTTTTGCCTGTCAATGCTTCAAAATGATATTTGACAATGCCTAAATCTAATTTGGTATAAAAACCTTTGCCACATTTGGCTTTGACGGTATCATCACCTATCAGCTCAAAGAAAAATTTCTGCTGATTCATTGCAGTCGGTGCTAATAATGCCGCCTCCATACCGTCTAAAAACCACCCGGGCATGGTCGAGGAGTAATTGCAGACTTCTGGTAATGGTTTGCTTTTGTGGGTGACACCCTGATTGGCGCCGTAGCCTAGGGTGATGAGACAGCCTAGTTTTTCGCCTTTTTGGATAGTGGCACTGCTTTTGCCATGAGTCAGAGCGACCCAGCAAGTATTTAAGCCCAGCTCTTGCGCTTTTAAAACGAGCTTTTCACCATAATAGCCCAATTTTTCGTCTAAATCAGCCGATTTTTTGCCAACTAGGGCAATATAGTTTTGCACACCGCTAAATTTGCCATAGTGTGCAATAAAGGAATCAAAGCATTTCGGCTCATCGTAAACGATTTGGATATGCAAATCGTTTTGGTTGTTGATTTCGGCGACCAGTTCATCGAGTATGGTGCGTTTTTCGGCTTCGATTGGCTTATCAGCGTATTGGCGCACGCTGTGGCGGGCATTCATAATTTCTAAAATATCCATAAATTTTCCTCCTAAATAGCTTATTCGCCGTTTCTATCAGGCAATTCCTGCAAAATTTTCATCGCGAACTGCAATGTAGAGATCAGTCGCTCGAAAGATTCCATTTCCGGATCAAAATAGTAATAGTTTTTCGTGCCTTCTTTGCGCACCTTGACGATGCCGGCATTTTTCATAATTTGCAAATGATGTGAAACAGCAGGTCGAGAAAGATTGGTCTTTTCTGCTATTTCTCCGACTCGGACACCATAGCAATCGCCCATTTTGAGCATTTCTATAATGATGTGCATTCTGGTTTCATCGCCGATTGCTGTCAGCATATTTGAGCAAGCGGTAAAATTGTACGCAAGTAGGCAGATTTTTTCGTTTAATTCCACAGCTAACCCTCGCTTTCGTCTAAATACTTAAACCGATAATAGTATAGCATAAAAACAGGAAAAATGTTCATTGGTAAAGAAAATCGATATCAATAAAAATACAGCCGATAGTTTAGTAATTATCGGCTGTTGGGGCAGGTGGGATATGGTGTGGGATTAGCTAAAATTAGGGGGATTAATTAGACTGATTTACCCATTTCATAGGCTTGGGTCATGGCAGGGGTATTGCGGATTTCGCCTTTTTCATAGGCGCCCATTCCGTAAATGACGCCTTTTTCAATTGCGCCCTCGACACAGTCGGCATAGCCGCGGAAGCAAGCCAGCGTAGTTTCCGCGGAGGCGATTTCTTCGTCAGCTGCGGTGACGATATAGTAAAATTCTTTGTTTTTTACCTCCAGCCAACGAGCGACAGTACGGTCGATGAGGGCTTTCAGCTGAGCATCAATCGAGTAGAAATAGACCGGACTAGCCAAGACGATGACATCTGCCTCAATCATTTTTTGTAAAATTTCTGCCATGTCGTCTTTGATAGCACAGATGCCACTTTGCTTGCAGGCGTAGCAAGCGCGACAATAGCCGATATTTTTTTCGGCGACGCGAATTTTTTCGACATTATGACCGATTTCGGTGGCTCCTTTGGCAAATTCGTCACATAAAATGTCGGAATTGCCACCTTTACGAGGGCTACCGGATAAAATTAATACTTTTTTGCTCATCATATTTTGCTCCTTTACCAATTTTTCTTTTCTTTCGTGCAATCATTGTTTTGTTTGCGCTCAGCGACCATTTGCACAAACCATTCGACCATAGCCGGATCGGTATGGGAGAAAAAGGCGCTTTGCTTTTGATCCAGTGCAGTAATTACTGCCATATCCTCATTAGAAAGGGTGAAATCAAAGACATCGAAATTTTCTGCCATACGCTCGAGGTGGGTGGATTTGGGGATAACTACGATGCCACGCTGTAAATGCCAGCGGAGAATGACCTGGGCGGCAGTTTTATTGTATTTAGCACCGATGGCTTTTAATTCGGGCAGTTCAAACATACCGTTGCGCCCCTCGCCAAAGGGTGCCCACGCCTCTAGCTGGACATTGTATTTATCGTGCCACATTTTGGCGTCGTTTTGCTGATGGTGAGGGTGGATTTCGATTTGGTTGATTTGTGGTTTGATACGGGCAAAGGAAGCAATATCAATCATGCGGTCAGGGTAAAAATTAGAGATACCGATGGCTCTGATTTTGCCTAAATCATACAAATCCTCTAAAGCGCGATACGCTCCATAGACATCGTTAAATGGTTGATGCAAGAGACACAAATCCAGATAATCTACTTGCAGTTTGCGCATGGATTCCAAGACAGATGCTTTGCATTCCTCATAGCCGTAATGCTCAAGCCAGACTTTAGTCGTGAGAAAGATTTCCTCGCGGGGGATATTGCTTTTAGCTAAAGCGGCACCGACTTCTTCTTCGTTAAAATAGCTTTGGGCGGTGTCAATCAGGCGATAGCCGACTTGTAAGGCATCGCTGACACAGCGCTCACATTCATCTTTGGTGACTTGGTAGACACCGTAGCCTAATTGGGGCATTTTGACGCCGTTGTTAAGTGTGATGTAGTTCATAAAATTACCTCCAAATAATAATTTAAAAGCTCATCATTGTAACTGGATAACTAAGGTTTTAGTATATTATAAATATTAAAGTTCACTTTAAGTCAAGCTATTTTGCGAAAAAAATTTTATTAAAATAGAAAAAATAACTACTTTTCTTGTAACGAATAGGGTAAAATGGAGATTAATTAATAGAAAAC
>CAYTOM010000171.1:0-2192 GCA_964439335.1 uncultured Peptococcaceae bacterium
ATAACTGCATCGTGGACTTCCTCGCCTAAATAGCCCTCAGCATCACTTTTCAATTTTTGCAAAATCATAGCGGAGATTTCCTGCGGAGTGTACTCCTTGCCACCGATAGTTACTTTATAATTGGTGCCCATGTGTCTTTTGATAGACATGACAGTGTTATCACTATTGGTGATAGCCTGTCTTTTAGCGACCTGACCTACCAATCTTTCACCGCTTTTTGAAATACCTACTACAGACGGAGTAGTTCTATTACCCTCAGTGTTAGCGATTACTACAGGCTCGCCGCCTTCCATTACTGCTACGCAAGAGTTTGTCGTACCTAAGTCAATACCTATTACTTTTCCCATTTTTATTTCCTCCTTAAAATTATCTATCTAAAATTTACTTTGCGAAAATCCATTTTTATTCGCATAAAATTTTGTAAGCTCTTATTGATGAGAGACCTTGCACATCGTTGGGCGAATTACCTTGTCTTTAAAGGTGTAGCCCTTTTGCAATTCCTCTACAATAGTATCATCAGGACTATCGGGATCCTCTACAGTCATGATAGCCTCATGCTTTTTCGGATCAAAAATTTCTCCCTTAGCCGGAATAACTGCCATACCCTCTTTTTCCAAAGTGGTAAAAAGCTGCGTATAAACCATTTCCATGCCCTTTAGATAGCCTTTGATTTGCTCATTTACCTCGGCAGCTGCCAAAGCACGCTCAAAATTGTCTAAAACCGGCAATAAATTGGTAATCAATTTTGCGTTGCTATACTCAGCCAACTCGCTTTTTTCCTGAGCAGTACGACGGCGATAATTATCAAAATCCGCTACCAAGCGTACATAGCGCTGATTTAGCTCCTCCAAAGATGCCGCTAATTCAGCTTCTTTAGAAACTATGTCTTCTTGGATATCCTCACCGGTTTCATTTTCCGCAGCAGTTTCATCTAGCAATTCATCTGTCGCTTCATTTTGAGGATCTTTATTTTCATTTGCCATTAATTTCACTCCTTTAATCAATTTTATATAATTCTGTTGAAAACAGGTTTTTTAACTTAAATATTTTCTTAAACATTTTTCTCGGCGATGTATTCTTTCTTTTTAATGATAATATTGATTTTCAAAATCGCCATCGCTACCTCACCGGCAGCCTCTAAAGCGTGCAACTTAACATAAAAAGGATCAATTACTCCGCGCTCATACATATCTACGATTTCGCCATTATCACAATCCACCGCTAAATAGTGATTTTTATTTTCGCTTTGTGCCTGAGCGACATCGCCCAATTTTTCTAACGGATTAAAGCCTGCATTTTTAATAATCTGCATAAAAGGCTTGCGCAAAGCATTAATCACGCACTCCATACCGTAGACGCTCATCCCGGACAATTCATGCTTGCGATTTTCCAAAGCATCTGCTACCGCTAATTCAGCGGCACCTCCACCGGCGACAATTCCCATTTTTACCGCAGCTTGCATCGCTGCTGCCGCATCTTTGGCAATGCGTTCACGCTCGCCTACGACCTCCGCAGTCGCCGCCCCAATAATCACCGTAGCTCTTTGCTCGCCACGACCATCGGAAATTTTCGTCAAGCCTAAAATTTCATCATCGACTACCGCGCCTACCAGACCTAATGCACTCTTTATTTCCTCTAAATCTTTCTTTAATCCTGTGCGTTTCAGCATTTTTGCTCCGCAATGGCGCGCAGCTTCCTCTAATTCCTTGTGCGGAACTCGGCTGATGACCATGATACCATGATCAGATAAACTCTCTACCGCCTGCTCATCTACTCCGCGGTCAACCAATACCAGCTCGGCTCCGCTTTGAATGATCTTTTGCACATTAGCACGAAAATCGTTTTTCAGCTTCATATATTCCTGGAAACCGCTTTCCGTAGCCAGAGCTTTGTCATCAAACTCCTCGCTCTCCAAAGCGTCATCTAAAACCAATACTTTAATTTCGCCTTTAAGCTCGGCAGGCATTTGCTTATCATAGCGTGATTTAGTCACGACAACGCCGTTAAAAACCTCGCCTTTAGCTCCGATTTTAGCTTTGATACTTTCCGCAAAAAGGAAATTTTCCTCTTTTAATCTATCCTCGCCAACTCGCAAAGCAGCCTCAGTCAACAAATCCGCTATATCAGCATATTCGCGAGCGGCAATTCTTGCTATCTGCTTTAAATGCGCAATATCGCTAAAATCTAACGCT
>CAYTOM010000171.1:2202-3609 GCA_964439335.1 uncultured Peptococcaceae bacterium
AACGCTATTCTTTCTTTTTCCCATTCGGCTTGAGCCATTTCCAAGCCCTGATAAATACCATTAATTATTTGCGCTATCGGCACACCCATATTTATTTTATCTATTCCGGAAAGAATCATTTCACCGGCATATAATGCCGTCGTAGTCGTCCCATCGCCGGTTTTTTCCTGCTGGGACTTGACCGCATTAATGAGCATTTTCGCCACCGGATGCTTTATCTCCATCATATCCAAAATAGTCATACCATCATTGGTAATAGTTACATTGCCAAACTGGTCTAAGAGCATCGTGTCTAACCCTTTCGGTCCAATCGTCCCCTCGACCGCCTGCATCAAAGCGCGCACCGCCTGAGCATTGTTATCCAAAAGCTGATATCGGCTTTCTTTTTCCTCACTCAAGACGCTCGCCTCCATTCAAATCCTTGAGCAAAACATCCAGCACTGCCATCGAATTGGAATAATCCATTCGTTTTGGTCCCAAAAGCCCGACCTTGCCCAATTCCTTGCCATTATTGCGATACGATGCCACGATAATACTGCAATCCTTTAAATCCGGGATATCATGCTCGGTGCCAATCTTGACACTGATTTCATTTACCGTATTTTCGTGCAAAATTTTGTTCATCGTATCTTTATTTTCCAAGCTCATCAAGATATTGTGAACCTTGTTGACATCTTTAAATTCCGGCTGGGTCAGCATATTGAGCCCGCCTTTATAAAATATCTTTTCCTTAGCAGTATCATTTTTATGCAAAATCTCGCCCAACATTTCTAAAGCCGTATCGACGACCTGCTTTTGTCGCTCAAGCTGGGAAAAAATATTTTCCAATATATTTTGCTGCCAGCCATCGGTCGACAATCCTTTTAAGTGCATATTGAGCATCTGGCTGACTAATTCCAAATCATCTTTGCCTAACTGCGGTGGCACTTGGATAAAGCGATTTTCAATCTTATCATCATCGGTGACAATGACCATCAAGGCTCTGCCTGCATCAAGCGGCATTAATTGCAAGAGCTTTAATTTATTTTCTACTGCCGGTTCATTCAAGAGCATCAGTGAAGTATAGCCCGATGTCTGACTCAAAGTATTCAGAATATTGTTGACGGTTTCCTCGACCTCAGTCGTCTTTTTGCTGATAGATTCCTTAATCAAATTGCGCGCTTCGATTTTGACCTCATCACGCTGCATCAAATAATCTACATAATACCGATAGCCTTTATCCGAAGGAATTCTCCCGGCGGAAGTATGAGGCTGCTCAATCAAGCCCATCTCCTCCAAATCAGCCATCTCATTACGAATAGTTGCCGGGCTCACACCCAAATCATATTTTTTGGAAATCGTACGAGAGCCTACAGGTTCAGCCGTCTGAATATAATCCAAAACCACTGCTTCTAATATTTTCTCCTT
>CAYTOM010000172.1:0-3599 GCA_964439335.1 uncultured Peptococcaceae bacterium
GAGGAAGCATCGGTTGGGCAGATTGTTGCTATCAGTGGTTTGGGTGATATTAATGTCGGTGAGACTATTTGTGCGACTGATAATATCGATCCGTTGCCGTTTGTGAGCATTGAAGAGCCGACTTTGGAAATGTTTTTTATGGTTAATAATTCGCCGTTTGCCGGTAAAGACGGTGATCCGGTGACTTCGCGTAAATTGTCGGCGCGTTTGTTTAAGGAAATGGAGACCGATGTGGCGCTAAGAGTAGAGGCAACGGAAAGTGCCGATATGTTTAAGGTCGCCGGGCGTGGTGAGTTACATTTATCAATTTTGATTGAGACGATGCGTCGTGAGGGTATGGAATTTCAGGTATCTAAGCCGCAGGTAGTTATCAAAGAAATCAATGGCGAGAAATGTGAGCCGTATGAGTATGTAACTATTGATGTGCCGGAGGAATATATGGGGCCGGTTATGGAAAAATTGGCTCAGCGTCATGGTGAGATGCAAAATATGGGCAGTCATAATGGTCAGACTCGTATGGAATATTTGATTCCGTCGCGTGGTTTGGTTGGTTTCAGAACTGAATTTTTGACTGATACTCGTGGCTATGGTATTATGAATGCCAGCTTTGATAGTTATAAACCGTATTCCGGACAGATTACCGGACGCCGTAGCGGTGTATTGATTGTACATGAGACGGGAGTAACCAGTAGCTATGGTTTGGCAGCGGCAGAGGAAAGAGGCACGCTGTTTGTCGGTCCTGGCGTCGAGGTTTATGAGGGTATGATTGCCGGTGAAAGTAATCGTGACCAGGATATCCCGGTTAATGTCTGCAAGGAGAAAAATTTGACTAATGTGCGCTCGTCGAATAAAGATGAAGCGATTCGTTTGACTACACCGCATGAGATGTCATTAGAGGAGAGTATTGCTTTCTTGAATGATGATGAGTATTTGGAGGTCACACCGAAATTTTTACGCTTGCGTAAGAAATATTTGAAACCGCAGGATAGAGTGCGGTATTTAAAGGCTCAGCAGGCGGCTAATGCGGAAAGCAACAAGTAAAAATCAAATAATAATTCAAAGCAAGCACTCATTTGGTGCTTGCTTTTTGTAGAATGTATGATTATTTTGGAAAAGTAAAAATAATAGTGTGGTTATGCAAAAAAGATATCATAAAAGAGCAAAAACTAATTGAAAATATGCGTAAATAGTGGTAAACTGTTTAGATGTGAGTGTAAATAAAGCATACAAATAGTGATTTGATTAGTGGAGGTGTAATCATGAAAATTGGTTTTGATGCGGACAAATATTTGCAGGAACAGTCGAAATATATCCGCGAAAGAGTAAAGAATTATGACAAGCTGTATTTGGAATTCGGTGGTAAATTGGTAGGGGATAAGCACGCCAAAAGAGTGCTGCCTGGTTTTGATGAAGATGCAAAAATTAAGCTCCTTCATTCTTTGAGAGATGCAGCAGAAATCATTATTTGTGTGTATGCCGGAGATATCGAGCGCAATAAAATTCGTGGCGATTTTGGTATCACTTATGATGTGGATGTCATGCGGTTGATTGATGATTTGCGTGAATGGGAATTAGATGTCAATAGTGTGGTTATCACGCGCTATGATGAGCAACCGTCGGCTAAAATTTTTATGCATAAATTGCAAAATCGTGGGATCAAGGTCTATTTGCATAAATCGACCAAGGGCTATCCGGTAGATGTCAATACTATTGTCAGTGAAGAGGGCTATGGGCAAAATCCGTATATTGAAACTACAAAGCCGATAGTTGTCGTAACCGGTCCCGGTCCGGGCAGTGGCAAGCTGGCGACTTGCTTGAGCCAGCTGTATCATGAATGGTGCCGCGGGAGGATAGCGGGGTATTCTAAATTTGAGACATTCCCGGTGTGGAATGTACCGCTTAAGCATCCGCTCAATGTAGCGTATGAAGCGGCGACATTGGATTTAAAAGATGTTAATATGATCGATTCGTTTCATATGGACGCCTATGGAGAGCTAGCGGTCAATTACAATCGTGATATAGAGGCTTTTCCGGTTTTAAAGAGAATTATCGAAAAAATTACCGGTACGAGCTCGGTGTATAAATCTCCGACTGATATGGGTGTCAATAGAGTTGGGTTTAGTATTATCGATGATGAGGTAGTCAGAGAGGCTTCTTTGCAGGAGATTATTCGTAGGTTCTTTAAAACGGCGTGTGATTATAAAAAGGGCTATGTCGACCATGAGGTTTTTGAGCGGGCACAGCTGTTGATGAATGAGGTAGGATTGGCTCCGGAGGATAGAAAGGTAGTCGGCGCTGCCAGATTGGCAGCTGAGGAATTGGCGAAAAAATGGGGCGATGCGGATCATGATAATGTCGCTACGGCGGTGGCGATTGAATTGCCTGATGGGCACATTGTTACCGGAAAATGCTCGGATATTTTGACGGCATCGGCGGCGGCATTGTTAAATGCGGTCAAGGAAATGGCGATGATCAATGATGAATTGCATTTGATTTCACCGGTAGTTATTGAGCCGATATTGCAAATGAAAAAGGATCATCTGGCTAGTAAGTCTTTGGCGTTAAATTGTGAAGAGGTGCTATTGGCATTATCGATTTGTGCGACGACAAACCCGATGGTGCAGGTATGTATTGATAAACTAGGCGATTTAAAGGGTTGTCAGGCTCATTCGACGGCTATTTTGGGGCGTAGTGATGAGGTGTGCTTGCAAAAGCTGGGTATGGATGTGACTTGCGATCCGGAATATTCGACGCACAAACTGTATTACAATAATTAAAATTTAGCTTTTCGATAAACAGTCTGCTTTGGCAGGCTGTTTTTTGTATGCTAAAAGTAATACTACCAATAAAACGATAATGATAATAGGTAAAAAAATATTTACTAAAAAAGTGTGGCATTGTATAATTAAGGCAAAGATTAATCGGGAGGGAGAAATATGCGATTTGATGTCTTGCAATATTTGGTGGATATAGATGAAACTCATTCGATTAGTGCGACTGCCGAGAGATTTTTCATTGCTCAACCGGCGGTGAGCAATAGTATTATGAATTTAGAGAAGGAGCTGGGGGTTAAGCTGTTAAAGCGAAGCACTCATGGTGCGATACCGACCGAGGAGGGCAAAAAGGTCATCGAATCGGCGCGCAAGATATTAGCTGAATGGGATTATATCGGAAAAAGCGTCAAGGGTGAGGGCTATGAGGCAGATGCGGCTAATGAAATTTTGCCGGTCAATATTTTGTGTGGCTCGTGCTTGACCAATATTCTCATTCCAAAGATGCTGGAAACGATTGATAAAAAGTATCCGTATGTCGATATTTCTTTGGAGCATACGGACAGTTTAAAATATTTTGGCAAAAAGATTTATGATGGTAAGTTCGATATTTATTTGGTGTCGTTAAATAAAAAGTATTTTGAGTCGATGATTCCGCAGTTTAACGAGGAGAATATAGGCGCGATTAATTTGGCGGACGATCATTTGGGGATTTGCATCAGCAATAAGTTTTTGTATGCGGATAAAAATGAGATCGATTTTCATGAAAAGGCGAAACTCAAAGGCTGTTCGTGTGGTTTTTTGCCGATGCTATCAACTAAAGTAGGA
>CAYTOM010000173.1:0-3590 GCA_964439335.1 uncultured Peptococcaceae bacterium
TTTTCTCTCCATAAATCAAACACATTAAAACACATAAAAAGCAAAGCCGATTGACTTTGCTTTTTATCTTATTTACCCTGCATATGCACATTCATATGCGGATAACTCATTTCTACACCGTTACGGTCAAAAGCACGCTTGCCTTCCTCTAACAAATCGAAATACACCTGCCAATAATTTTGATTATCGCACCATACTCTGACAGTATACTCGATAGAACTGTCTTTATAAGCCGACAAACGGATAAAGACATCTTCATCGGTTAAGACATTATTAGTATTTTGCACAGCCTCGCCCAAGGCTTTCTTTACTGTCTCAAGCGGTGCATCATAGCCGGCTGCAAACACCAAATCCACCCGGCGCTTGCCCTCCGCACTATAATTGATAATTCTTGCACCGGAAATATCGCTATTAGGAATGATAATTTTCTTATTATCACCGGTCATCATCTTGGTACTCATCAAGCCTATCTCGGTAATGACACCGCTATTGGCACCACATTCGACAAAATCGCCTACACCAAAAGGCTTGGTCGTCAAAATAACTAAACCCCCGGCGACATTGGACAATGCCCCCTGCACCGCTAACGATACCGCTAAGCCGGCTACAGACAAGACCGCAATCAACGAAGTGACATTGATTCCGATGCTGTCAGCCACAATCAATACTACCAAGAAATACAGCAATACTTTGGCTACAGCTTTGATAAAAGCGTGCAGGCTTTTATCAATTTTGGAATGCTCCAATAATTTTCCGATAACCTTTAAAATTTGCTTAGCAACCAACCAGCAAACAACTGCTAAAATTACTATAAAAATAAGCGACGGTAGTGATAATAAACCAACCGTACCAAGCATACCACTCATCATAGTATTCATCTGCATCATTATCCTTCCGTTTGTAAATTTTTATCTTGCAAATTTTTTACAAATTTTATCTTGCAAATTTTATTCTTCATTTTCAGCCTTAGCATGTGTTTTCAGCATCAATGGCTCTAAATTAGCCCCTAATTGCACCTTGTACATCAATGGAGCCAATTCCTCCAAAGTCAATTCGCGATAATGCCCACGCTTGACATTGCTCAAGGCGACATTTTCTATCTTAACACGCTCCAATTCAAGAATAGGATTGCCGATAGCCTGGCACATACGCCTAACCTGACGATTGCGTCCCTCGGAAATCGTAATTTCCAATAAAGTTTTATGATTATAACGGCGTAAAACCTTGACCGTACAGGGCTTGGTCATGCCATCTTCTAATTTGACACCACTACGCAGTCTATCCAGCTTTTCCTCCGACGGTTTGCCCATGACCAACGCCTGATAAACTTTCGTCACCGAAAATTTCGGATGAGTCAGCCGATACGCCAATTCACCATCATTAGTCAATAGTAGCAAGCCCTCGGTATCGACATCTAATCTGCCTACCGGAAATACCCTCTGCGGTACCTCTGCCACTAAATCCAGCACCGTCGGTCGCCCTTGCGGGTCATGAGCAGTAGTGACATAGCCCTCGGGCTTATTGAGCATCAGATACACATGCTCCTCAGTCGCATTAATATCCTTGCCATCGACACTGACTCGATCGATGCCGATGTTGACCTTGATACCCATCTCTCTAACCACGACACCATTCACCATTACTCGGCCTGCTTTAATCATCTCTTCGCAAGCTCGGCGAGATGCCACGCCGCAAGAAGCCAAATATTTTTGCAGTCTTTCTTCCACCGTTTCACTTACTCCCTTTATCCTCGATATCAACTACCAAAATATCATCGTCTTCCATATACATCGAATACGCCAACATTTCATCTTTGGTAATCATAGAGCGCTCCGATTCAAAATCACGAAATAGCGATGGGTCCGCCTCGCGATAATTAATGCGCGTTACACTCCGCAAGCGGCAAAAGCTCAGCATTACCGGCTGCTGCACATAAAAACAGTCGATCTCTTTATCCCCACGAACAAATGCCGGATGCACCTGCCATTCACCATTTTCATCTTTAACCATAAATTTCGGCACTTTTTCATACAAAGTCCCGACACGATTAACTAACTCCGGTTCTCTCGCCATTGTTTCTCTCCTAACTCAACAATTCATTGACACACTGGCTAATCACTTTGCCATCGGCTTGCCCTTTGAGCTCTGCCATCACAGTTTTCATGATTACGCCTTTATTTTTAGCAGTCAGTTCAATATTAGCCGCACCAAGCACAGCATTGATTTTTTCTTTTACTTCCTCGACGGATAATTGTTTCGGCATATACGCCTCTAAAATAGCGATTTTTTTCGCCAATTCCTCGGCTACCTCCGGTCTTTCCTTAGCTAAATCATAGGCTTCCTTAGTTTGTTTTAATTCCTTGGAAATGACATCATAGCAATCGCTTTCCGTCGGCTCATGCCCCAATTCCTTTTTCTTATAGGTCAGACCGGACAAAAGCATCGTAATAACACTATTTTTTAAAGTATCTTTTTCTTTTAAAGCCTGCATTTTTTCCTTGCGTAAAAAATCGTAATCCACAGCTTATCCCTCCAAAATATATAGATATTTACTCATAGTAAATAACTCCGAGCATTAGCAAATTTTCAACTAACAATCGGATAGAAATATTAACATCGCAAATTTAACGGCAAATCAAGAAAACTATCGCCAAGACTACCACCAAAATCACCGCAGCACTAAAAAGTTTATATTCCTCATTAGCTACCTTGCCCGTACCATTGCAACGAGGGCAGATGATTCTTTCACAGTCGCTGCCATCAGTTGAGCAGCATTCGATATATTTTTCTCCATGACAAGTTTCGCAAACTTTTTCTTTTTGCCAAATACCTTTTATGTTCAATTTCTCCACCTCACCAGTGAAATTTACCTATATATTATAGCACAAACCCAGCCATAACAAAATAGTAAATTTTAATATTTACTACTTTTTCGTAAAAAATAAAATTTTATTAGGCATAGCTATTCGGCTATAAAACAAAGGACATGACGCCAAGTCATGCCCTTTTTAACCCTAATCAACCATAAAACGGCCATACACGCGGGATAATTAACAAGCAACCAATATAAGTAATCAACAACAACGGCAAACCGATCTTGACATAATCCATAAATTTCAAACCACCGGGTCCTAAAACCAAGGTATTCGGCGGAGTAGCAATCGGAGTAACAAATGCTGCCGAAGCTGCAATACCGATAGTCATCAAAATAGCATGAGGATTTGCACCCAAACCTGCCGCAATATGCAAACCAATCGGTGCTAACAAAGCACAGCTGGCAGTATTGGACATAAACTGTGTCAAACCACCGGATAAAATAAAGCAAGCAGTCATCAAGACATATGGGCTGGTGCTTTCGCCAACCAAACCAATAACCGCATCAGCAATCATTTTACCTGCACCGGTCTGGTCTAGCGCTGTAGCCAAAGACAAAGTACCGGCAAACAAGAAAATAGTCGTCCAGTCGATCGAATTATAAGCCTCTTTTTCACTGATACAACCGGTAATAACAGCCAACATCGCACCTGCTACCGCTGCGATATGAAGCGGAGCAATTTCGGTAGCCATGACAACCACGCAAGCTAATAAAA
>CAYTOM010000174.1:0-3584 GCA_964439335.1 uncultured Peptococcaceae bacterium
AATATCGGCACTACGGCGTACTATCTGCACTAATTCCTCTACCGTATAAAATTCCAATCTCTCAATCACCCCAAAGCGATCTCTTAATGGCGAGGTCAGCATACCTGCTCTGGTCGTCGCTCCTATTAGGGTAAAATGCGGCAAATCCAAGCGCAATGATCTGGCGCTGGGGCCTTTGCCGATGATTATATCCAAAGCATAATCCTCCATCGCCGGATACAAAACCTCTTCGACTGAGCGATTGATACGATGGATTTCGTCGATAAACAAGACATCATGCTCCTGCAAATTAGTCAAAATCGCTGCCAGATCTCCCGGGCGCTCGATAGCCAGTCCACTGGTGATTTTGATATTGACATGCAATTCATTGGCAATAATATTTGCCAAAGTCGTCTTGCCCAATCCTGGTGGTCCATACAATAATACATGGTCTAATGCCTCACCGCGATTTTTCGCTGCTTCGACATACACCTGCATTTTGTCTTTAACCTTTTTTTGTCCAATATAATCAGCTAATGTTTGCGGACGGATATAATTGCCATTATCCCAATCCTCGGGCATACATTCGCCGGTCACTATGCGTCCTTCTTCCATGCTATGCCTCCTAGTTTCTCATCAATAGCTGTAAGGCTTTTTTCAAAATATTTTGCTCGCTCTCTACTCCAAATAACGGCTCTATTTTCGGATAAATCTCTCTGATCTCCCGTTGCTGATAGCCCAAGCTCTCTAAAGCCTGATATAGCTCTCGTCTGGCTAATGGCGTATTATCATCAGCCGAAAGCAAATTATCCTTTTGAGCTAACTCATCATTAGCATCAGACGGAGCAAATTTCTGCTCCACTTTGTCCTTTAATTCTAAAACCAATCTCTGCGCCGTTTTTTTGCCGATACCGGGCACTTTAGTCAATAAAGCGATATTTTCACCTACTATCGCCTGATAAAGCCCCTCGTTGGTCAACTCGCCGATAATCGCCATAGCTGCTTTGGGACCTATGCCGGAGACATTTATAAGCAACAAAAATATTTCTCTCTCCTGCCAATCACTAAAACCATATAATTGCAGAGCATCTTCGCGTTTATATAAATAAGTATAAATCTCCATCGTTTGCCCTATCGCACAATTTAACGCCCTATTTCCCGGTAAATACACTTCATAGCCGATATTTCCGCACAAAAGCACGATAAAGCCCTCGCCACGATTTAATATTTCGCCTTTTAAATAGCTAATCATGTATTGCCCTCCTTACATTAGTTTGATAATTATGCGCATGACAAATAGCAATCGCCAGTCCATCAGCCGCATCGTCCGGCTTGGGGATTTCCGGCAGATTTAAAAACATTTTCACCATCTGCTGAATTTGCTTTTTATCCGCTCTGCCATAGCCGACCAGCGCCTGCTTGACCTGTAGGGGCGTATATTCTGCCAGTGGCACATCATTTTGCGCACAGCATAAGAGCAGCACGCCTCTCGCCTGACCTACCGTGATTGCTGTCGTAATATTTTGATTAAAAAATAATTCCTCGATCGCTGCTTGATCAGGCTTCCATTTGAGCAATAATTCCTGCAATCCATCGTAAATCATCTGCAATCGTTTCTCCATAGGCATCTTTGGCGGAGTCGAAATAATGCCATATTCCAGCATTTGAAAACGATTGCCGATTACCCTGATCACACCATAGCCGGTCGTCGCTGTCCCGGGGTCTAAGCCTAGTATAATCATCATGCCCCTCCATCTCGTCACTTTAAAAAGTATTATAGCATAAAGGCTCGCAGAAATAAAGTCCCCACCAAAGATTTTTCTCCGACTCGTAGATGTTTTAATTTAATCACAAAAACGACATTATTATTGACTAATCAAGCGGTTTTTTCTATAATAAACTTTAGGGTGGTGATTTTCTTTGGCAAGTATGATTTTTATCTGTATCGATTGCTTTTTAATTATGATTTACTGTATTTTTCGCCTGAGCAAGGCATTTCGGGCGCAAACTAATAAATCAACCGTACTTTTTTGGGTTGTTTATGCTGTAGCTTTGATTATTGGCGGCGTATGTGCGCTAGCCTACTATTACTTAGGTGGCTGGCTCAATACTCATGGTTTTGAAATGTATAGCATACCGGGATTTGTTTACCATTTCTCGCCGCTTTTCTTGATTTCTCCATTGAGCAAACTTCATAAAGAAATGCGCTAAGCTGCAAAATAAGCATAGAAAAACCGTCTTGCTACCTACGCAAGACGGTTTTTATTTATCTAACTCGCTAATTTACTATCTCACTACATATTTATACTTGTGTCCGGACATATCCAGCTCAATTACGATACTACCGCTCCCATTTGCCACTTCATCAGGTACCTCAAAGAGATAATGCACATATTCCTTAGTTAGTGGTTTAATTTGGGAAATGCTCGCAAAGGTGAAATCCCTGCGATTGCCCTCCTCCACCGTAGCAAAGCACGAATAATTATACTTTTCATCATAAATCAACAATCCATCACCGATATCGTAAACCTCGACATCATCAGTCGCTAAATTTTTGTAGTTCAAGCATAAATCGACAAAAACCTTGCCCTGATCTGCTGCATAATACGAATAAAAGCCTTTCGGAGTAGGTGGCAAGACCTTGGTAGAAATTTTCGCAAAATCTACATAAAATTCGCCTACATCGTCAATTAAAACTATTTCTTTATCCTTGATTTCGGGGATTTTCTCTACTACCGAAACTATCAAATTCAAGTTTGCTTTATTGCCGGCAGTATCTGCCACCGCATAGCTAATTTCATAGCTACCGATAGTCATATTATCGATATCACCCGTAACTTCCAGAGCATCTACGCCCAAGGTATCGTAATTGTCGCTTACTGTCACCAACGAGCGCAAATCATACTCATCGCCCTGCTCTACGCGTGTAGTATTATTTCGCGCCTTAATTTCCGGTGGAGTCGTATCCTGCACCGTAAAGGCGACATTTTTAGTTTCTAATTTGCCCGTTTCCTTATCTCTAAATATATAAACTACCTCATATTTGCCCACTGTCTGTAAATCAACCATTGAGGCGTCAAAGCTCATATCATATTTTTCGACATTTTCCACCGTAATGCACTTTGCCCAGTCAATCTGCTGACTGCCTACCTCGATAGCAGACACATTTTGGCTCACTTTCACGCCACACGCGCATAGTACAAAGCATAAACTGAAAACCAACAAAAATAATATCTGTCTTTTTTTCATCTACTATTGCCCTCACTTTCGGAAAATTTTTATTTTACCGCGCATTTTTCATAAATTATACCATATTATTTTCTAAAAGTCCATACCTACCATCTATCATACCAAAAAAGAGCCGACCGGCATCGACTCTTTTAACGACAGGTATATTTAGTTAAAATTTCTCGCTCTGTTCGCCACGAGGGGCGCAATCCATCGAGCAGGCGATAAAATTCCGCGCTATGATTAGGCTCCAAAAAATGCGCAAATTCATGCACTACGACATACTCCAGACAATTTAACGGCACATGAATCAGCTTTTTATTAAAGGTCAGTTTTTTTGCCTCGACCGCGCAGCTACCCCAGCGAGCTTTCATCTG
>CAYTOM010000175.1:0-3583 GCA_964439335.1 uncultured Peptococcaceae bacterium
ATTTACATTAATTTAAAAGGTCGCGAGCCTCATGGAATTGTCGACCCGAAAGATAAATTTGAATTAGAAGAAAAAATTATGACTGATTTGTATGGTCTGCGTGATTTTGAGACCGGTCATAGAATATGCAGTTTAGCGGTTCGTAATCGTGAAGCAATTCTTTTAGGCTCAGGTGGTGAAGGTTGCGGCGATATCTTGTTTTACATTGCCGAAGGCTACAATGATGACCATGTCGATTCATTATCGACCTTAGAAGGTGCTTGCGGTACATCCGTCAGCTCTATTTTTGCCGCAGCAGGATCAGGTATTAAACAAGATTTCCGTACTAAGCGCGTCATTAAGCATGTCGATGTCGTGCCAACTATTGCTTTAATGTTAGGTTTGCATACACCTGCCCAATGCGAAGGCGCTCCAATTTATCAAATTTTACAAGATAGTGAGCTGTAATTTTCATACCAAAAAGGACTTGTTTTCTACAAGTCTTTTTTATAAACTATCCCTTTTAAAACGAATTTTTTAAAACAAATTTTGCGATAGCGATAAAATTCAAAAGGAGAAAGTGGCGAGTCTCGCCATTTCTCCTTTTTTAATACTTTTAAACTATCTTTCCAACAATCTATCCTGCATTTTTTTAATTTTAGCTGCTAAAGTATGACCTAAAAGCCTGCCATCTAAAGCTAATACCAATTTATCTAACTCAATTTCGTGGAGATACTGATAATTCAGCTCTTTTAATGCGGTTAGCTCTAAATTGCTAAAGCCTAAATCCGTTAAATCATATTCCCGCAAAGCAGCAGCATTTTTCAAACCGTTTTGTCCGGGCAAAACAGTTGTATAATACACACACTCGCCATCAAACATCATTTTGTAGCGACTGTATTTTTCCTCGCTAGCCAAGCTATCGTCTTCGCTTTCCAAAAGCTCATTGGTTTTTATATCGACCAAGAAATCATTATAGCATTCATCTTCTTCGTGATAAAAAGTAATATGACATTTAGAAAATGCCGAATCAAAGTAAAACTCTACTTCGGTTTTTTCCAGCCATGGCTTATAAATATTACCATATTTTTTGGCTAATGACGCTTGGTAAATCCCCTCGTCGACCATTTGCAAATTATATAATAGATAATCCTCGGAAAAATCTACTGCTTTAGTATCATGTAATGTATCACTATAGCCAGATAGCTTGATATAATAATCCCCGATATTATCCTGGTCAAAGGCATACATCTTTTGCTCATAAATCAGCTGATAGCTATCCTCATTTTTTTGATAAAGCAAGACATAAAATTCATCCAAAAGATTATTCGCCTTTAAGGTGATTTCACCATTAGTAAGCAATGCTTTAGTGCAAATATTGTCATTTTTGGTAAAAATATCAGCATAAATAGCACTATCCGCCAATGCTGTACATTTTAAATAAAGCTCATCTTGGGCATAATTACAGGTCAAAGTCGCTTTTTTGATGATATTATGCAAATAAACTGTGCTTAAAGTATAGCGGACATCTTCTAATACCAGATAAATTTCCGCATAATCATCAAAGTAATTCAATGCTGTCAAAAGGGGTTTTAAATCACAGGCAAATACCCCATCTACAGCTGTATATTCCCAAGAAAATCTGCCGGATAAATCTAAAGAGATTTTTTCGGAAGCAATATTTTTCAGATAGAGCATTTCCGGTAATTCATGGGCAAATACAGCTTTGGGCAATCTTTGCTGCCAAGCATTTTGATCAAAGCTATACATAATCGTCGGAAATTTGAGATTAAAATTGAGTTTTTCTTTTTCCAAGGTTAGGAAAAGCTCATTGGCTCCCTCGCTAAAATCCAACGCAAAAAGTCCCTGCTCTATCGGACGAATATTTTTATTACGACATTTTAATGGCTGATGATAATCTATCTTTACCCGCCATTCATCACCGGTCAAAATATCGGTATTGGTATAATTTAAGCACATATCCTGGCAGTAAACAAAGCTGTAGCTTTTTAAGCTGCTGCTATTAATGATGTCTACACTGACTCGATTGATTCTGCCATCTTTAAAGGACGGCATCTGCCGTAAATCGACCAAAACTATCTTGATGCCTTTGGTATCGGGTTTTTCATATTCTAATAAACGGCATTCGCGTAAATTATACCGACTGGAATTGATGATAATTGAGGACGCATTGATTTTGTTGGCTTGGAGGGTAATCGCCAAGATCGGCAAAGCACTGTATACTGCCAAGGGGCGATTGTTTTCATCATAGGCAGTTAGATTAGCAATTTTGCCACGCTCGCCCAAGCCCTCGGTCACAATAGTGCCAAAAGTGCGGATTTCATAATTATCGACAATCACTACCTCGTCCATCGTACATGATAGCTGATATTTTGTGATTTTGGCGATATCGGTTTTCGCATTAATGGCAAAGGACTGCACACTGATTTCTCTATTGGCATAGGCGTACATTTCACCTAAAACCAATGTTGCACTGTAGCTACCGTCAGAAGTAAACATTCTCAAACGCTCGCCTTTAAAAATCACTTCGGCTAGGCGCTCTTCACCGCGAAAAAGTTCCGCCCGAATACGCCCGAATAATTCATCGGGATTGATGACAAATTTAGCTGCTACGCTTTTAAATCCTGAAATAATATCCTGACATTCTACCATCAACTGCTCTTTGCGTTTGATAGTTTTGATCTGCCAATAAATTTCTTCATCATTATGCTTGCCTAAAAAAGCATATTCGGCTAAATCCAAATAAAAAGTATTATTCTCCAAATCCGCCTTGAGCCACGCTATATCAGGCTGTTTTTCACTATATTGTGTTTTGTAGGCTTGGTTAAATCTATAGGAATCCTGCGCCCAAATCCGAAAGAGATTTTTGATACGCTCATCAGTAGAGCTAGGCAGATTTTTCGTTTTTAAAGCCCAATCAATTAATTCCAAGGCTTGGTTAGCTTTGAGCATACTCAAATTTTCATTGCTCGCCATAGCCATAATTGCTGCGGCACGCAATAAATAATTATCACCGGTATTAAGCTCTGATGAAGCGACATCCTCACTATTTTCCTTTTTGTCCATCAGTCCTAACAAAAAGTAATGATAACGAGTGCTATTATGCTGAGCTAAATCGCTGTTTAAATCGTCTAAATAGTAATTTAGGAGCATTTCAAACCAAGCATTGGCATAATGGTCGCAAATGAAAGCATGGAAAAATATCGTATTCAAGCGTTCATTTTTGTTGACGATATATTTACCGTTTTTCTGCAAGGTGAAAATCAATGTTTTTTCTAAAAAGCTCTTATACTCCGGAGAGACTTTGACTTTTAATTGCTCGAAAAAAGCTCCCCAAAATTTACCACGATAATATTTTTGCGCTACCTGCACCATAAAGGTGACGATCAATAAATCATTGCGATAGCTTTCTTTATTTTTTGCGGCATTTTTCAAGCAATCTTTGGTATATTCCAACAAAATATCGTATTCACAATCATTTATTGGAATATCGCCTATATAATAAACACGCGGAAAATATTTGTTTAATTTTGCCTGCAAATTTTCTATAGCGTCATTGATTAAGCCTTGGTTGCGTACATTT
>CAYTOM010000176.1:0-3577 GCA_964439335.1 uncultured Peptococcaceae bacterium
CCATAAAAACCGCTGTTTTCGACGGTATTAACAAAGTACGGCGTATCATTGAAATAAGCGGCTTTTTGCCCGATAGCGAGTGTTTTTACACTGGAGGAGCGAGGGATAAAACGCATTTTAAAGTTTAAAGTAGCATTGATTTCGACATGGGGGAAATGCTCTTTGATAAAATAGAAATCCTGCTCGTTGTCCCCATTAAAGCTATCGGTGTAAATGCGCGTGACATTAAAACCGTTTTCTAATAATAAGCGTGCCAAGCTCAAATATTTTGCCGATACGGTGTAATCCAGCATAATTGGCGTATCATCGATGAGAGACTTTAATTCAGCGAGCTTTTGGGCGATTAAATTGCGGTAGTGGCTGTAATCAGGCAAGCTGATTTTCAGATAATCGGCAAAGGATTGCAAAGCGGCGAGCATTTCGTCGTAATTATAACTACATGGCAGATAGAGATAATCCTGACCGTATGTTTTTTTAAAATGTTCCGCGCCGGGCAAAGCAGCTCGGCGAAAGACGATATTGAGCTTGCCATCAGCCATAGCTTGGTATTCGTCATAGGTGTGGCAATCGTGGATTTCGCGTAGATTAAAGCCATTTTCTAGGGCTAAGGCGTATAATTCGCAGGATTTATCGGTCGGGATATTATTGGCGATGAGGTTGATATTTTTTTCGTTTAATTCTCCGGCGTGCCAGAGGGAATACATTTTTTGCGCCATCAATTCCTCGGGAGTCATGCCACTATTGCGCATGATAGGATTCATATAGCAATCGATAAAGTCGATATGCGGGAAATTTTGGCGCAATGTACGGTAGACATAGTCTAAATCGCAGTTGATGAAATGGTGGACACAGCTGGTATATAGGAGGATAGCTCTGGGGGTATAGCGGAGCTTGGCTAAGATATCAGCTACGCCATCGATAATCAAATTTTCCATATCACCGTTTAAGACGGCGTCCTCTTGGACGAAAATATTAGAAAAACGGTCGATATGCCCCATTTCGGCAGCGGTAAGGACGACTCCGCGCAGGCAACCCTGGGCGCAGACGAAAATTTCGTGCGCTTCGGGAATGAGCATACCGGTATGAGCGATATTCCATGGGCCTCTGGCGGCGGAGCTGTATTCTAAAGTGTGATTAAACGGCACCGGATAGGAAGCCTCGCCAAAGGTAGTTTGGGCGATAGCTCCACCGGTGAGATCGACTTTTTTGAGCATAATTACACCTCACTTTGGACGATGGAGAGGATTTCTTTGGCGACAGCGCGATAGCAATCAGCCTGGGGAGTGTCGGGGTAGGATTCGAGCAGACATTGGTGCTTTTCCTCGGAAAGTGGTACTAATTCACTGCGCTCGATAAAGCCTACGATCGGAGCGGAAAAATCATGAGCCAGCTCCTGCACTTTTTCGTCCTCGTGGGGGACATTGCGACGGTTAATAATAAATCCGCCCAACGACGCATAGCCGCGATTTTGAAAATTATTGATAGCGGTAGCGATATTAGCCGCCGCATAAATTGCCATATTTTCACCGCTGGTGACGATAAAAATTTTATCGGCGTAGCCTTGGCGCATAGGCATGGAAAAACCGCCGCAGACGACATCACCGGGGCAGTCGTACAAGACGACATCGGGAGCATAGATGTCATAGGCACCTTTTTCCTCTAATTTTTCCAATGCGGTGATGATACCGCGTCCGGCACAGCCTATACCGGGAGTAGGTCCGCCTGATTCGACACAAATGACACCGTTGTAGCCGATTTTGATGACCTCGTCTAATTCAAAGTCGGCATTATTGCGCATCAATCCCAAGATAGTAGCCCCGGGTTTTTCCTGATGCGATAAATTCAAGGTCGAGTCGGCTTTGGGGTCACAGCCAATTTGCATGACTTTTAAGCCCATTTCGCTCAAAGCGGCGGAAATATTGCTTAAAGTAGTAGATTTACCGATACCGCCTTTACCGTAGATTGCTATTTTGATCATTGAAAAGATCTCCTTTCGGGAAATGTGTATTTATTGGTTTAGCAGATAAATCAGCCTTTGTAATCACCGCGGACGGAGTAGAGGGTGTAGCCGATATCTTCCATGTGCTCTTGGAGCACGCGTAATTCTTCGCCGCCGTCTTCGCCGGTGATTGCCTTGTTATCATAAAGGGAATATTTTTTGCGATTGGCAAAAGGGGAGATATTGGGCATAATGACATTACAGCCGGCTAAGACCCCTCTTTTGCGACCGTCAGTATCTAAAGAGCCTAAAGCTGTAGTAGCCGGTAGCAAGACCTCCGGTAGCATGATACGGCAGAGGGACATTAAAAACAGAGTTAATTCGACACTGCCCGCCAGAAAATGGTGAAATGGTGTCTGCGCGTGGGGGATAAAAGGCCCCATACCGATCATTTGCGGTTTAAATTTTGCCATATAGTCCATATCTCGTGCCAAGGTTTCTATCGTCTGGTATGGCGCACCAATCATCGCTCCGCAACCGGTCTGATAGCCGATAGCCTTTAAATCGTCCAGGCATTTCATCCGATGCTCCATGCTCATTTCTGCCGGGTGCATCTGGGCGTAGTGGCTATGGGTCGCGGTTTCGTGCCGTAATAAATAGCGATTGGCTCCGGCATCAAAAAATGCTTGGTAGGAGTCATGCTCTTTTTCACCGATAGAAAGGGTGATAGCGCAGTCGGGATAGGCTTGATGAATTGCGCTGATGATGCCAATCATGATTTCATCGGTGTAGTAGGGGTCCTCACCGCCTTGGAGGACAAAGGTGCGAAAGCCCCACGAGTAGGCTAATTCACAGCAGGATAATATTTCCTCTAAGCTCATGCGGTAGCGATTAGCCTGCGTATTACCGCGGCGGATACCGCAATAAAGGCAATTATTACGGCAATAGTTGGTGAACTCGATGATACCGCGGAAATATATTTTATTGCCGAAATGCTCTAAAGCGATTTTTTGCGCTAAATCAGCAGCAAATTTTTGCTCGGTGGGAGTATAGGTGGAGATAAGCTGCTGCCATTCGTTTAAGGGGAGATTATGCTCATTTTGGAGCTTGATGATCAAATCCTGATTATTCATCGAAAAGCCTCCTTTGGGAGTGAGATTTTAATTTATTACGGCAAAGGTCGCCTTGACATTGACCCCGTTTAATAGGCTCAAGCGATGGACTAAATCCTCGATGATGCTTTTAGGCGCTTTCAAGGTGATATTGATGATATAGACATCGTCGGGTTTGTAGGGCATACCCATGCGCCCAATTAAATAGGGTGCTGACTGGTGCAAAAGATTATTAATCGCCTCTGCTTGGTGAAAATCAGTATTTATAATCGATACGACGGCTAATGCCGGTTCGTCGGGTTGTTTTTTGGGGGAGAGAGGGGCATCTAAAATCGATAGGGGGATCACATCGGTAAACATTTGCCCCGGGGTTTCGATTTCTCCGATGATGGCTTTGACGCCAAAGGCATTGGCGATATTTTCCTCGGTGATGACGCTTTTAGTCGCACCAAAGAGATACTCCCCACCGTAGGATAAAATCAGGGCTTTGTTGGAGCGCTGTAATGCGTGCGCCGGGTAGTGGGTA
>CAYTOM010000177.1:0-3054 GCA_964439335.1 uncultured Peptococcaceae bacterium
AATGCTCCTCGCATTGCTTCCGGGTTAGCATTGTAGCTGTCGTTAATAATCATCGCTCCGGAATGTGCCTGCTCAATTTTTAAGCGCATTCCCGAAAGAGTACCATTAGCTAATCCGTCTTGGATATCTTTCACCGCTACGCCTATCTTTAAAGCAGCCACTATCACGCTCAAGCTATTAGTAATATTATGCTCACCGGCGACCTTTAACTCCACTGGAAAACTATAGCTCTGCCATTTAAACACAAAGCTGCTCCCATTAAGCGTTAGATTTTTTTCTACAGCACAAGCGCCGTCTTTGAGCTCATTACAATTATACCAAATAATCTCACCTTTGCAATCCTTTAAATACGGCTCCAGAAATTTTTTATCCTGCCAATTTAAGATAGCCGCCCCATCCAGCGGTACAAAGGGTAAAATTTCACATTTAGCTTTCGCTATATTTTCCTTTGAGCCCAACAACTCACTATGCACCGTGCCGATATTGGTAATAATTGCATATTTCGGATGAGCAATTTGGCACAAAAAATCTATCTGCCCCAAGCCACGCATACCCATCTCGGTGACGATAATTTCCGTATCCTTAGTGGCTCTGCACAAGGTTAACGGCAAGCCTATCTCATTATTATTATTGCCCTTAGACAGGCAAAGGTTATAATTTTGAAAAACACTACCAAGCAAATCCTTGGTACTGGTCTTGCCATAGCTACCGGTCACCGCAATTACTTGGGCATTTATATTACTTCGCACTAAAGCTGCTAATTCCTGCAAAAATTTTACACCATCATCGACATAAATTAGCGCCATACCCTCCGGCGCGGTCACCTCACAGCTCACTGCCGCAGCTACTGCCCCATTTAAAAAGGCTTGCTCTAAATAATTATGCCCATCACTTTTTTCGCCAACCAAGGCGATAAATAAATATCCCTCTTTGACCTCTCTGCTATCGCATGTCACGCCGGTAATCACTTTGCCATTTTCCGCAACACAGCTATAGTGCAATCTACGAGCTATTTCCTCAAGCGTTAAATCAAGCATCATTTCACCTCATTTATCGCAGTCATTGCTTCCTCATAATCATTAAAATGATGCTTTACACCGTTAATTTCCTGATAATCCTCATGCCCTTTGCCGGCAATCAACACTATATCGCCTGCTTGTGCCATTTTTACCGCCTCACGAATAGCCTCACGCCGATCAGCTAAGATTTTATAGCGATTAGGTGCCATATATTTTTTCACTCCGGGCAAAATATCCTCAATAATTTTCTCCGGATCCTCTGTGCGGGGATTATCCGAAGTAACTATACAATAATCACTTAATTTAGCGCTGATTTGTCCCATTATCGGGCGTTTGGTACGGTCGCGGTCACCACCACAACCAAATACGGTGATCACTCGCCCCTGCGCTATCTCGCGTGCAGTCGAAATCACATTTTCCAAGCCATCGGGAGTGTGCGCATAGTCGATAATTACCGAAAAATCAGTATCTGCTTTGACACGCTGAAATCTACCATCGACCCCATGTGAGGTATTTAACGCACTAATGCAATCCTCTATCGCTACCCCCAAAGCATTTGCCGCTGCCATCGCTGCCAAGGAATTATAAATATTAAACTTACCGCAAAGCGGCAAATCTACCTCTAAACCATCTACTGTATAGCAGACACCATCAGGCTTCACCGCGATATTTTCCGCTTTCCAGACAGCCTCTTTCTCGATGCCATAGGTCGCTACAGCTCCGCCGGAAGAAACCAGAAAATGCTTCGCCCATTCATCATCGATATTAATTACCGCCGTTTTAGCGATGCCTTTTTGCTTGCTTTTGTCCATCATCATAAAAAGTTTGGTCTTTGCCTTGCAGTACTCTTCCATCGAATGATGATAATCCAAATGATCCTGCGTCAGATTGGTAAATACCGCGATATCAAAGGCGCATTTGTCCACCCGATGCAAATCCACAGCATGCGAGCTGACCTCCATCACCGCATACTCCGCCCCCTGCTCCAGCATTTGAGCAAAAAGCTGCTGTAATTCCAACGCCTCCGGCGTAGTGCGGGAGCCGGCGATAAATTCATCGCCGATTCGCGCGCCTAATGTGCCGATGACACCTACTTTGTAGCCTTTGCTTTCTAAAATCTGCGCAATCAAATTAGTAGTTGTGGTCTTGCCATTAGTCCCGGTGACCCCGACTAATTTCAACTTTTCACTGGGATTGTGATAAAATGCCGCACTGATTTCCGCTAATGCCACACGCGCATCATCGACCAAAATCCAAGGATAATCCAACGAGCAATATTCCTCATCCTCAACAATTACCGCAATAGCACCCTTTTCGATTGCGGCACTGATATACTGATGACCATCACTTTGAAAGCCTTTGATAGCGACAAATAAATTGCCTAATTCTATTTTTCGTGAATCATATTGAATACCCGTAATACCTAACCCCTGCATAATAGCATGATCTTTGTAGGTTAAATTATTCATTAACTCGTGTAAATTACGATACTCCACTTTTCTCCCTCCAAGCTACAGCTCATTTGCCGGCTACTAATTACTATCTGCTTTACTATTTTCTTTATTTGCCAATACCAATTACTATATTCATCACACTTAGTTTTTATCATTATTCACATTTTTATCAGTTTCTGTCGCATCTTTGCCCTGTAGGGTAAATTTCACCTGCACAGTATAGCCCTCTTGGAGCCAAGTGCCTGCCGCCGGAGATTGCTCTACGGCTACACCATTACCCTCTATCGCCATTTCCAAGCCTGCTCCCGAGAGGATACGGTCGGCTTCTTTGATAGTTTTGCCGGTCAAATCAGGTACTTCGACCGAGCTTTGGGAAGTATCACGACAATACAGATAAACATCACTACCTACAGCTACCTCGGTTCCTGCCGGTGGCAAATACGCATACATCTCGGCGCCCTGCATTTGGACAACGGGATTTAAGCCCTCTTCTTTAAAGAAATTGATAGCCTCTGTCCCGGTTAAACCGCTGATATCCGGCATAATCATCATTTCTATCTTTTCATTGGAAGCGACATTAT
>CAYTOM010000177.1:3064-3567 GCA_964439335.1 uncultured Peptococcaceae bacterium
CTCGGTCGGTGGTATTTTATAATATCTAAGTACATCACCCATAATATTAGCAAAAACAGGACCGGAAACCAAGCCACCCATTTTTTCATGCTGAGGCGAATCGACAAAAACCAGCACCGCTATTTGCGGATCCTCTGCCGGAGCAAAGCCGGCATAGGAGCAAATATAATCCGTATCGGAATAGCGCCCATCGACGACCTTTTGCGCTGTACCGGTCTTGCCACAGACATTATAACCCTCGACCTTGCCGCGACTACCGGTGCCTTCCTCAACTACACCGTTTAAAATCTCACGCATCGTCTGCGAAGTCTGCGCCGAAATGACCTGACGCACCACAGTAGGCGATGCCTCTTTAACTACATTGCCATCATTATCGGTAATTTTAGCTACGACATACGGCTGCATTAAATTACCGCCGTTTGCTACCGCCGAAATCGCCGTAATCACCTGAATCGGCGTATACGAATTAGACTGACCGATCGACATTGATGCTAAATCGATAT
>CAYTOM010000178.1:0-3530 GCA_964439335.1 uncultured Peptococcaceae bacterium
ATGATTTGGATACTGTAGGTCGTACGGCACGACATCATACATTTTTTGAGATGTTAGGCAACTTTTCTTTTGGTGATTATTTTAAGCGTGATGCGATTACTTATGCGTGGGATTTTTTGACTAATGTATTGGGTCTGCCGAAAGACAAGCTGTATATCACCATTTATAAAGATGATGATGAAGCCTATGAATTGTGGAAAGAGATTGCTCAGGTGCCTGATGAGCGTATTAAACGCTTGGGTGAAAAGGATAATTTCTGGCAAATGGGTGAGACCGGTCCATGCGGTCCATGCAGTGAGATCCATATTGACCGCGGTGAGGATAAGGCGTGCAATCATCCTGATGGCTGTGCGTTAGGGGTGTGTGATTGTGACCGCTGGTTGGAAATCTGGAATTTGGTCTTTATGCAGTATAATCGCGATGAAAATGGGGTTTTGACACCGTTGCCACGCCCGAGTATCGATACCGGTATGGGGTTGGAGCGTATTACATCGGTAATTCAAAATGTGGACAGCAACTATGATACCGATTTAATCAGACCGCTTATCACCAAGGTCGAGGAATTGACCGGCAAGACTTATTATAAAGATCATCGTGGCTTCCCATTTAGGGTAATTGCGGATCATGCGAGATCTTGCACATTTTTGATTGCTGATGGTGTATTGCCGAGCAATGAGGGCAGGGGGTATGTCTTGCGCCGTATTTTGCGTCGTGCGGTGCGTTTTGGGCAGACATTAGGCTTAAATGAGCCATTTTTGTATAAATTCAGCGAGGTAGTTGCTGAGGAGATGGGCGATGTTTATCCGGAGGTCAGAGAAAAATTGTCGATGATTCAAAAGGCAATTAAGACCGAGGAGGAGCGCTTTCATATTACTTTAAATGACGGTATTAATATCGTTAATCAAGCGATTGATAAATTAAAAGCCGAGGGCAAGAGCGAAATTGACGGTGCGACTGCCTTTACTTTCTATGATACCTATGGTTTCCCGATTGATTTGACGCAGGATATGGCTGAGGAAGCCGGAATGACTGTCGATAGCAAGGGCTTTGAGGAAGCTATGGCGAAGCAACGCGAGATTTCTAAAAATGCCAAAAAAAGCGTTACGGCGTGGGATTTGGCATTTACAGTCAGTGAGCAGTTGGGCGAATTAGGCAAGACGGAATTTGTCGGATATGAGACCTTGAATTGTCAAAGCACTATCGATGGCATGATTGTCGATGGTATCAAGGTAGCTGAAGCAGAAGAAGGCGACGAGGTCTATGCTATTTTGCCGAAAACTCCTTTTTATGCGGAGAGCGGCGGTCAAGCCGGTGATAAAGGCATTATCAAAGGTGCCGAGGGGTATATTCGGGTGAATGATACCGTAAAATTGCCCGATGGCAAATTTGTGCATAAAGGTACTGTGGTAGGTACGGTAGCTGTAGGCGAGGAAGTAAGCGCCGAGGTGGATAAGGCTGTTCGTTTGGCAAGTGCGCGCAATCATACAGCGACTCACTTATTGCACAAGGTTTTGAAAGAAACTTTGGGTGATCATGTCAATCAGGCAGGTTCGTCAGTTGACAGCAATCGTTTGCGTTTTGACTTTTCACATTTCACTGCGATGACTGCGGAGGAATTGGCTATTGTAGAAAGACGCGTGAACGAAGAAATTTTGAATGCGCATGAGGTCGAGATTTCGGAAAAAACTTTAGATGAAGCGAAAGCATTAGGCTTTACGGCATTGTTTGGTGAGAAATACGGTGATATCGTACGCTGTGTCAAAGCCGGTGATTTCAGTATGGAATTGTGCGGTGGTACGCATTTGAGTAATACTGCTCAGGTAGGCTCGTTTAAAATTTTAAGCGAGGGTGCGGTAGCTGCCGGTATTCGCCGTATCGAGGCTGTGACCGGATTGGCTGCGTATGAATATGTCAAGGCAGAGGAGGCTCGTTTGCAGGAGGCTGCGGAGGCATTGAAAACTACGGAAAAAGATATTTTGAGCCGTATTGAGCAGTTGAATAATCAAATTAAAGAGCAAAATAAGGAATTAGCTAAATTTAAAAATCAGGCTGCACAGGGACAAGTAGCAGGAATTATGAATGGGCTTGTCGAAGTAAATGGTATCAAATTAGTAGCGGCTCAGGTCGAGGCTGATGGTGCGGAGTTGCGTGAGATGGCTGATACATTGCGCGATAAAATCGGCAGTGGTGTGGTCGTTTTGGGTGCGGCTAATAATGGCAGCGTGCAGTTGGTAGCGGCTGTGACCAAGGATTTAGCCGGCAAGGCTATCAATGCCGGAGCAATCGTGCGTGAGACGGCGCAGATTTGCGGCGGTAATGGCGGCGGTCGCCCGGATATGGCACAGGCAGGTGGCAAGGATCCGGAGAAATTGGCAGAGGCATTGGCTAATGTGCAAAATATTTTAGCGAAGGTGCAAAAATAGATTTAGGAGCTATAGCATGGAGAGGAGTTGGATATAGGTATGGATAGTGAGAATACGATGTATTTTAACGCTAATTCCGGTAGTAAGGATTCAACGAGGGAGATTTTACAGGATGTGTATCGTTCCTTGGAGGAAAAGGGCTACGACCCTATTAGTCAGATAGTGGGATATTTGATTTCCGGTGATCCGGCCTATATCACCAGCTATAATAATGCTCGTAATTTAATGAAAAAAATCGAAAGAGATGAACTCATCGAGGAATTGGTGAAGTTTTATTTAGAGGGTTAAGTAATGCGCGTAATGGCTTTAGATGTAGGCGAAAGGCGTATCGGAGTGGCTTTGAGTGATATGTTGGGTATTACGGCTCAGCCATTGATGACCTATAATCGGGCGGATAGCAATCAAAAGGCAGATATTGAGGGATTGTGCGAGTTGATTAAAAAGCACGAGGTCGAAAAGCTGGTCGTAGGATTGCCGAAGAATATGAATAATACTTTGGGCTTTAAGGCTGAAGAGGTACAGAATTTTGTCGCGGCATTAGTAAAGGCGTATCCGATTGAGGTAGTGTGGATCGATGAGAGATTGACTACAGTCAGTGCGGAGCGGACATTATTAGAGGCTGATGTGTCGCGCAAGAAACGCAAAAAGGTCGTCGATATGATGGCGGCGGTGCTGATTTTACAAACTTACTTAGAAAGCCAAAACGGCTTTTAAATAATTAAAAATTTTAAGGAGTGTGCCAGATGAGCGAAGAAAAACACAATCATATGGAAGATGAGTGCGAAATTGAGGAAGCAATTCTCACTTTAATTGATGAGGATAATGTAGAGCATGATTTCTATTTTGTTGATATGGTAGAATTGGGCGAGGATAAATATGCTATTTTAGCTCCTTGCGAGGAAGAGGAAGTCGATGATGAAGAGGGCGATTTAATCGCAATGAAGATCGTCGAGGAAGATGGTCAGGAGATGCTTTATTCTATCGAGGACGATGATGAGTACGAGAGAGTAAAGGTAGCTTGGGACAAAATGGTTGACGAGGAAGAAGAATAATCAAATCGTTTGATTTGGGAGGAAAAGCCGATGGTGAATGCTGTCGGCTTTTTTG
>CAYTOM010000179.1:0-3497 GCA_964439335.1 uncultured Peptococcaceae bacterium
AATGAGTGAATTTTATATTAGGTATCAAAAAAGGAGGAGAAATAATGAATATGCAGAAATTTACTGCTTTAACCTGTGGATTGGTTTTGTGCTTGGGTTTAAGCGGCTGCGATGACAAAAATAATTCAGCGAATAGTTATACATCGACGATTTCTTTGGTAGCTTATGACGAACAAAAGGATAATGACTACAAAATTGATTATAAAATAACAGAAAATACCGGAGCTTCGGTCTTTGAGGTAGCCTATGCTTATGAAAATGCCGTCATCGAGGAGGCATATGCCAAAGAAGCGATAATTAATAATATGCTGCTTGATGCCAAGGGTAAATTGACGATAGATTTTAAAGGGGACAAAGTATCGGCGTTATCTTTAGGAGCAGCGGCGGAATCAGCGGTCTTTGAAAATTTAGTAGAAACTATCATGCTCAATTGTCCGGAGGTCAAAAATATCTATTTTACAATGGACGGTGGCAATTTTGAGACCGGACATCTGTATTTTGCGGCGGATAAAGCTGTCTGGAGCAAGGTCGAGTAAAATTTGAGCCAAAATTAGAGAAAAAAGCTAGAGAACAAATTAGATAAAGTAAATTAGAAAGAAAATTAGAGAAATAAAGATGAATGAATTAACGATTAAACCTATTGCCTATATTAAAAATGATTTTGATGAAAAATTCGGTATACCCAGGCAGGGCGGATTAATTCCTGAATTAAAGGGCAAGATCGTCTTTACCAAGGAATACCGCGAGCGCGAGGCTTTGCGCGGTATCGAAAGCTACAGCCATTTGTGGCTGATTTGGGGCTTTTCGGCGAATAAAGACCACGAATTTCATCCGACAGTACGCCCACCGCTGCTGGGGGGCAATACTCGCGTGGGAGTATTTGCGACACGCTCGCCCTATCGCCCGAATCCTTTGGGATTATCGGTGGTGCTTTTGGATAGGGTCGAAGAAAGCTCTACGGAGGGATTGGTGCTTCATATCTCCGGAGCGGATTTATTAGATGGCACACCGATTTATGATATCAAGCCCTATTTGCCCTATGTGGACAGCTATCCTGAAGCTGTCGGCGGTTTTACCGAGACAATCGACTATGAGGCACGAATTTTAAATGTCGTGGTAGCTGATGAAGTATTAGCAATAATTCCCAATGAAAAGCGAGCGGCACTATTAAAGGTCTTGGCATTAGATCCACGCCCTACCTATCAAAACGATGAAAGCAGGGTTTATGGGCTATCCTTTGGCGGATATAACATAAAATTTCGTGTCGTAGAGAAAAATTTGCTCGTTGAAAATATTGACAAAGCATGATCTTTCACCTATAATAGCTAATTACATTAAAAGTTATGTAAAGCTATGGTAGGTGATTTTTTTGACGCAAGAAAAAAAGCATGAAATCTCTGTTGCCTTGAAAGCGGCATTTCCCTATACAGTACCGATATTTGCCGGGTTTTGGTTTTTGGGTATTGCCTATGGCATTTATATGAATGTCTTGGGCTTTAACTTTTTATATCCGCTGTGTATGAGTATGCTGATATTTGCCGGTTCGATGGAATTTGTCGCCGCGACGATGCTTTTAGGTACCTTTGCTCCGCTTCATGCGTTGATATTGACTCTGATGGTCAATGCCCGACATTTATTTTACGGCATTTCCATGCTGGATAAGTACGGCGAAATTAAAGGCTGGAAAAAATATTTTCTCATTTTTGGTATGTGTGATGAGAGCTTTTCGATAAATTATACGGTTAATGCTCCGGAAAATATCGACAAAGGCTGGTTTATGTTTTTTGTCACCTTGCTTAATTATTTATATTGGGTGAGCGGAGCTGTTTTGGGCGGTATTTGCGGTTCATTTTTAAATTTTAATACTGAGGGCTTAGAATTTGTCATGACCGCGATGTTTGTGGTAATTTTCTTAGAGCAATGGCTCAAAGAGGACAGCCATCTTTCGTCGGTGGTGGGATTGGGATTAGCAAGTGCGTGCTTAGTTATTTTTGGCGCAGACGGCTTTATTTTGCCGGCGATGATCGGCATTTTGGGTGTGCTGACTTTGCTACGCCCCGTATTGGAGAAAAGAGGTGGCGATAAATGAGCATTTTTGAGCAAATCATCATGATTGCAATGGTCGCCATAGGCACGATGCTGACCAGATTTTTGCCGTTTATCGTCTTTCGTGATGGCAACACACCGCCATATATCCGCTATTTAGGCAAAGCCTTGCCGGCGGCGGTATTTGGTTTATTGGTAGTGTATAGCTTGAAAAATGTGAGTATTATTACCACACCTCATGGCTTGCCGGAATTAATCGCGATTTTAGCGGTGGTAATAATTCATCTGTGGAAAAGGCAAATGCTTTTGTCGATAGCCACTGGGACGGTAATTTATATGCTATTGATTCAAATGGTCTTTTAAAACGCTTGTAGGCAAGCGTTTTTTATTTTTTTGCTAACAAATTTTTAACAAAACAGAAATATAACTGCCTTATTATTTAAGCATAGAAAATAAGCACTATCAGATAAATGAAAGGCGGAAATAATTATGAAAAAAGTATGCGTTATCACCGGAGGCGGCTCGGGAATAGGATTTGCCGCAGCAAAAGAAATGATCAAGGAAAACTATTATGTGATTTTGGTAGGTAGAAATGCCGATAAACTAAAAAATGCCGTTCGCGAATTAGAGGAAATGGGCGGTGAAGCCGAAGGCTTTAGTTGCGATGTGTCTGACCGCGAAGGCTGCTTTAAATTGGCGAAATATGCCGGCAGTCTGGGCGAGGTCAAGGCAGTATTGCATATTGCCGGCATGAGTCCCCACATGGGCGATGCGGAAAAAATTATGCAAGCCAATGCTATGGGTACGGTCAATATTAACGATGCTTTTTACGGTGTTATCGCAAAGGGTGGTTGTATCATCGATACCAGTTCAACTTCGGCATATATGTCCCCGGGATTTATCATGCCGAAAAAGGCTTATAAATTTGCCTATACGGACAAAGATAAGTTTATGAAAAAGATGATGGCAAGAGTGCATTTATTCCCCAAAAAGGTACAGACCGGTGTCGCTTATGGTATTAGCAAGCATTTTTGCATCTGGTTTGCTAAAGAGGACGCTAAACGCTTTGCCTTAAAGGGAGCTAGAGTTTTGAGTGTGACTCCGGGCAATTTTGAGACGCCATTGGGCTCATTGGAGCAAGAGGAAGCTAGCAAGTATTTAAAATTTGCGGCTATTAAGCGTAATGGCTTGCCGGAGGAAATAGGACCTTTATATGCACATTTGGTAGATGAGCGTTTAGGCTATTTGACCGGTACGGATATTTTGTGCGATGGTGGCTGTATCGCCGGCGGTGCCAGTGCTTTTTCACGCTAAAAGTGCGAATGGGATAGTTTATTATAATTAACAATAATAGCAAAGGCATTTTATCCACATGTGGATAAAATGCCTTTTGTAATAAAAAAGCTCTATCACCTAAAAGGCGATAGAGCTTTTATGGAGATAAGGGGATT
>CAYTOM010000180.1:0-3485 GCA_964439335.1 uncultured Peptococcaceae bacterium
TTTCATTTCTGGTGACACTTTCGACATCTTTTTCGGCAGAGAGCATCTGTAAATATCCGCTTTGCTCTAACACTGTTTCGACTAATTCCCGTAATGGCAATGCCTCCGAGAGAGCTTGGAATTCGACCATTTGCTCAGCAAAAGCTACCATTGCTTTACCGGCTTTGCCATTTATACCGGCAGAGGGAGCATCTAAAAGCGCCAAGGTAATAGAAATATCGTTTTCATCGGCATATTGGTTGATTTTTTGCCAGCTGGCATCCCCTATGCCGCGTTTGGGTACACCGACAGCTCTGCCTAAGCTCACTCTATCATCAGGATTGGCGATTGCTTTTAAATAAGCAATAGTGTCCTTGATTTCCTTGCGACTATAAAATTTCATACCACCAAAAATACGATATTTAATACTGTTTTTGATAAAATTTTCCTCTAAGACACGAAATTGGGCAGTAGTACGGCAAAGCACTGCAAAATCAGCATAGGTTCTATCGCCATTTACGACGCGTTTTTTTATCTCTCGGCTCACAAAAAATGCCTCTTCCTCTTCGTCGATAGCGGTAAAATAATCAATTTTAGCTCCACCTTTTTTTTCTGTCCAAAGCCGTTTATCCTTACGCTCATTATTAGATTTGATTACACTATAGGCAGCATCTAAAATTACCTGCGTCGAGCGATAGTTTTGCTCTAATTTGACGACCTTAGCCTCAGGATAATCCTTTTCAAAATTGAGGATATTTTGGATATCAGCACCACGCCAACGATAAATCGATTGGTCATCATCACCGACGACGCAAATATTACGATATTTTGCCGCCAACAGCTTGATCAGGGTATATTGGGCGTGGTTGGTGTCTTGGTATTCATCGACAAAAATATAGCGGAAACGATTTTGATATTTAGCTAATATTTCCTCGTTATCACGCAAAAGACGCACCGTAAGCATGATAATATCATCAAAATCTACGGCATTATTTTGCTTGAGCTTATCCTGATAAATACTATAAATCTCGACATTTTTCTCCATGATAAAATCGCCGTTGATATACTTTTTCGCCTGCACAGGGTCCAGCAATTCATTTTTAAAATTTGAGATGGTATTGGCGATGAGCTTGGGTGGAAAACTTTTTTCGTCCAAATTTTCCTCTTTTAAAATTTGTTTGAGCAAAGTCTGCTGGTCGCTTTCATCATAGATGACAAAATTAGACTTGTAGCCGATGGTATCGATTTCCCTGCGCAAAATTCGCAAGCACATCGAATGAAAAGTCCCAGCCCAGATTTTTTCGCCTATAAAGCCGACTAAATCAATGATACGCTCTTTCATCTCGCCGGCAGCTTTGTTGGTAAAGGTAATCGCCAAAATTTCGTGCGGAGAGACATTTTCCTCGCGTAACAAATACGCAATACGCGTAGTTAAGGTTTTGGTTTTGCCGCTACCTGCTCCGGCTAAAATTAACAGTGGTCCTTGGGTAGTGGTGACAGCTTCGCGCTGCTCTTTATTTAAATTAGTTAAATCCATGTTTCTGCCTCCATTAGCTTTAAAACATTATTATAGCAAATTTCCGTCTGTTTTCCAATGGTTTTTACGAAAAATGCGTAAACAAAATTGCTCAGGCTTACTTTACATCATTTATGTAGATAGATAGAAAAAAGCCGTAATGCCTTTAGCATTACGACTTTTTGCGAAATTGTTATTCTTGCCACAGGACTTTTTCATTACCCTGCTCATCGACAAAAATGATTTTTTCTATCTTTTGAAAAACTACATTCATCATTGTTTTTTGGTATTCTTCGGCGGCATTGCCTAAAATACTGGTTTTGTAGGCGGTGATATAAATCGTACTATCCACTGTTTCCCAGCGTATCGAGCGCAAGAAATACTTAGATTTAAACGATACCACTGTAGCGTATTGATTGGTAGCCAGGGTATTTTCGCTCAAACCAATCTCGCCTAATTCGGGAATAGCTATCGTCACCAATGAGGAATCATCATTTTCACCAGAGGAAATAGTGACTGCGTAATTTTCTGAATCCGAAGCATTAGTATTGTTATCGGTAGTCAAATCAGCTAAGGAATATACATTAGCTGTAACAAAAACCTGACCGGGGTTTACCTCTTTGATAGCGGTATTAAAGAGCAAATGATACCCCCCTAAACCTACAACCACGATTGCTAAGGCGATAATTATTATTTTTCTGGTTTTTTTATTCATATTCAACTTTACTTTTTTTAAACTGTTTGCCATTCTCATATCCTCCGCATTGTTATGTTCTACTTTTGCAAAATCGTCTGTGGCTTGCATAGATTCATAGTAAGCGCGGCATTTTTCACATTCTTGCAGATGCTCAGCTACTGCCTGTTGGCTTTCCTCATTGCAGAGATTATCGATATAAAGCGGCAATAAATCGCGGATTATACCACATGGATAGCTCATCTCAATTCCTCCTTGATCATCACTTTCGCTCGGTAATAGGTAACTCGTGCCCAATTTTCGCTTTTATCAAATAAGGCACCAATTTGCGCAAAGGACAGCTCACCGAAAGTCCTCAGCCAAAAGACCTCTTTATAGGGTTCGCGTAGCTTGTGTAAGACTTGGTATATCTGATAAGCTGTCTCTTTATCGCTCAACCTTTCTTCAATATTTTCCTCGGAAATCATAATCTCCGGTGGATAATCACCTATTTCCAGACCATGCTTTTTCGCATAGGTGTAAAAGGTATTTTTGGCAATTTGGCACAGCCAAGTGCTGAGCTTGCAATTTCCTTGAAAGCTATCGATATTTTTAAGAGCTTTGAAAAATGCCTCTTGGGTAATGTCCTCAGCCAAGTCGGGATTTTGGCAGAGAGTCAAGACAAATTTGTATACTTCGGCAAAATATTCAGCATATATTTCATCAAAGTCTTGCACAATCTCACCTCCTTTTCACCTATAAGACTGCTTAAATGACAATTCGTTACAATATTTTAGAGTAAATTTAGAGTGAATTTTAAATAAAAAAGCTGCTTAATAAAAAAGCCCAAAAGAGCAGGTACTCTTTCGGACTTTTTGAATATTAGCTAAAGTATTCGACACCACTTTTAAAGATTTGCTGATCTTTATTACCATAGATATTTTTAGCGACATTTAAGCCGATACGCTCGCTATGTCCCATTTTGCCTAATACTCTGCCGTCGGGGCTTAAAATACCCTCTATCGCATAGGTCGAGCCGTTGGGATTGAAATCAATATCCATCGATGGATTGCCGGCAAAATCGACATATTGGGTAGCAATTTGTCCATTTTGAATTAATTGCTGCAATAAATCCGCTTCACAGACAAAGCGCCCTTCGCCATGAGAAATAGCGATAGTGTGAATATCACCGACACTAGTATGCGCAAGCCACGGAGAATTATTAGATGCGATGCGTGTCGATACATAGCGCGATTGGTGGCGGGCGATATTATTAAAGGTCAAGGTCGGGCAATGCTCGTCCATAGTTTTGATTTC
>CAYTOM010000181.1:0-3476 GCA_964439335.1 uncultured Peptococcaceae bacterium
ATAGGTTGCTTTTGCTTGGCAGGTAGCAGCAGATGCTAAATAATCAGCAGTTGCTACTTCTTGGTCGTAACTATGAGCAGCATAGCCGTCTTTACCGGTGTTTACAGTTAAATCACAGCCGGTAGCGGTGCAATCATGCCAGTGGTGGGTGTCATTTTTGCTCCAAGTAGTAGCCCAGACATGAGCATGGGTCGGCGCACCGCCGGATGCGGTAGCGGTCAGCACTACACTACGGAGTGGAGAATTACCCATAGAAGTAGCATTAGACAACTTGGTAGACGCACCATTTAGGGTAAAGGTCGTCCAATAAGTATCATTCCCCTTCCCATCATACACATATGGCTCTACTGCCGTAAACTCAAACTCTATCCGGTACTGATGCCCGGCGATAAAGTTTTTATCCGGTGGGTATCTATCACCGCCGCCGGGATTGTAAGTATTTTGAGTTTCATCAGTCAAATCAAATACTCTGTCACCATAGCGCGCTACAGTGTACTTACTGGTGTCTAATGAGGTAAAGACTAAATCATTAGCGCACACCGCATCGGTGATAGCCGCCGGAGCCATAGCAGCGTGGGATTCGCGGATATATTTACCTGCGGCGGTAATTTTCGCATCTTCTACCTTTTTGCCACAGACAGAGCAGTATTTGTCGCCACTCGAGCCGTCGTTGTCAAAGGTCGCTTCGACAGCACCTACTACATTTGCCTTATCATGCGTAGCTTCGTCTTTTCTGGCGGTACAGCCACTATCGGTGCATTTATGCCAGTGCGTCTGGGTGCCTTGTTCCCAATTAGCAGTATCCCAGTTGTGGTCACCTACAGTGAGCTTGAACTGCGCAGTAGCTGTGACTGAGCCTACCTCTTCACTAGAGTCTTTCTTTCCGGCAAAGTTTATCGTCGCCGTATACACTCCGGGAGCCAAACCGGGATCAATACCGATATAATAATTATCACTAGTATTTCCAGCAGACAATAGGTTTGGCACAGAACCCCAGGTTACCCAGATTTTTTTACTATCAAAGTTCGCACTTTTATTAGTCAGGGTCGGAGTGCATATTTCAAAACTCTGATTGCCGGTATTTTTTATTTTGATATTTCTATTATATCCGGCTTCATTTAGACCATTGACATCATTTGAATTATAGTTAGCCCGCAGGTAGAGCTCGATATCCTCTATTTCGCATGAGTATATCGGGTCCTCAGCCATCGCCATAGTAGCAGGCATCATCCCTACCAGCATGACGATAGTCAGGATGATACTCATCAGCTTGGCTGATGTAGTTTTGAGATTCATAAAAATTCCTCCTTTTCTCTTGCATTTCTCTTTTGCATTTTTTGCATTTTGCATTTGCGCAGCTCTCTTTTCGTGGCAAAAGCAGTGACGCAGATTACCTGTGCGCCATTCATCGCTACAGCGATGAAAAAAGTTGTAAATAGTTTAGGCAAGCAGGCTTGCCAACGATCGCCCTCCCGGGCAGGGGTACATTTTGCCGTACCGAGCATAGTTTTGTTTACTTTTTTGCTTGACCTAACTACCTCCATGCTTTATAATAATTTTTAAAGAATACCTGAGGGGCGCACTCTGATTCATTGGCGTGTAGGCAGAGTGGGATATGTGTAGCACATATCGGGGTACCCCTATACCGTATTCATAGCATGACACTATACCCTCGCTTGGTGACTATTGCAAATAAATTGTACCTGTTTTTCTATATTTTGTCCCCCACCCAAACCCCCAAAAGGTGGGGGAAATGCAAAAAAAGTTTAGCATTTCGCTGATTTTTATAGAAAAAATGGTTAAAAAAATGATGGTATACCATCAAGGAGGATAATTTTATGAAGCGTTTACTAACTCTATTACTTTTAGGCACTATGCTCGTGTCTACACTCACCGGCTGCGGCAGCAAGACTACATTAGACCCGGACAACCCCGTCACTTTGACGATATGGCATGTCTATGGCAGCCAGACCAACTCCCCACTTAATGATTTGATTGATGAATTTAACTCCACCACCGGCAAAGACACCGGCGTCTTGGTCAAGGTAGTCATGGTCACCGACTCGACCAAAATTGACGATACTTTGAGTGAATCTATTGCCAATATCCCGGGGTCGGCAGATTTACCTGATTTATTTGTCGCCTATCCGCGTGTCGCCGAAAAATTTGACGACGGAGTATTATTAGATTTTAGCGACTATTTCACCGCTGAGGAATTAGAGCTATATCGGGAGGATTTCTTAAACGAGGGCTATTTTGGGGATAAATTGCTCATGCTGCCGATTGGCAAATCCAGCGAGCTGATATTTGTCAACAATACGCTCTTTAGTCGTTTCTCTGCTGCCAGCGGTATCACTACCGATTGCTTTAAAGATGTAGAGAGCATCATGGACACTGCCAATATTTCAAATCAATGATTTCTACCATTACTTTTTGGCTAATATGACCGCTATCGGTAGTGATTTTATCACCGACGGCAAAATTAATGCTGATTCCGACGCATTTGCGCGCGCATTCGCACCTATTGCCCAAGCAGGCATTTACGGTGGGTTATGTGTCGGTGACGGCTACGCCTCTGACCGCTGGAAAACCGGCGAAATCATCAGCAGTGCCGGCTCGACCGCAGGCATTTTGTATTTGCGTGACCATGTGACCTATATCGACAATTCGACCGAGGATATCGAGACATTGGTCTTGCCGTATGCCTGCTTGGCTGACAGTACGCCTACCGTAGTCCATCGTGGCGGTGGTTTGTTTGCTGTGAAAAACGAAGACGAGCGCAAAAACGAAGGCGCTGCCTTTTTCGCTAAATGGCTCGCCGAAACTCAGCACAATTTAGATTTTGTCACTCAGTCGGGCTATTTGCCGGTCACCGACGAAGCATTTGGCGAGCTTTTTGCTAATATTTCCACTGTGGAAAACGAGAAATATCGTATGCTCTATAGTGCAGTCAGCGACCAGTACGAAAATGATTATCATTTTTGCAGTGTACCGCTTTTTGACGGAGCTGCCGAAACCCAAAAAGATTTTGAAAAGCTCATTAAATCCACCCTATCCGCTGCTCATGATGAATATGTAACTCGCACCCAAAACGGCGAGGACAAAACCGCTGTGATGAATGATTTGTCGCAGTCTGCTTTAGCGACTGTCCGCCAAGCATTACAATAGTTAGAGCATTTTTGCTTTAACTATTGATAAATCATTCCTAAAGAGGCAAGCATTATGAAGCAAGCGAACTTTTTTACGAATTTCTTTCGCGGTATCCGCAAGCAGGGCATCTCTATGCGCAGGCGGTTTGTTTTGTGTATGATCACCTGCTTGATTTCGGTCATCGCTATATTATTTCTGCTGCTTAGCACCTTTGATGTGCTCAATCCTGCCGGCAGTGATTTAGAGCACGCGCTAAGCGCGCAGTTGGATTATTCTGCTAACCAAATCTATCGTGATATGGACGAATTAGCGGCGTATGCGGTCGA
>CAYTOM010000182.1:0-2250 GCA_964439335.1 uncultured Peptococcaceae bacterium
TTTGAATGTTTTTTATTTTATTTAGGAGTTATAAAATTAATTTAAAAAAATCAAGCTACATTCATTTAGCTATTATGTTTATTTTAGCTTTCGGCATTTCCTATCTCCCACCGGTTGGGCAAATTACTCCCTTTGGTATGAAAGCCATCGCTCTTTTCGTTGCAGTCCTCTATGGCTGGATTTGTTTTGATTTATTCTGGACTAGTATTTTCGGTTTCTTAATGATACCTGTCCTCGGCTTAAATACAGTAACCGGTGCATTTGCCGCCGGATTAGGCAATCAAATGATTACTAATGTTTTGCTTTGCATGGCATTTGCCGTCGCTGTCGATATGGCTGGAGTCACTGATATCATGGCAAACTGGCTGTTACAAAGAAAAATATTAAACAAAAGCCCTTGGTTTTTAATCACCGGTATCCTTTTGATCGGCGCGCTCATTGGCTCTGTCGGACCGGCACTCGCCGCTATCTTCCTTTTGTGGAATATCACGATTAAAATCGCCAATTTCTGCGGCATCAAAAAGGGCGATCCGCTTTTGAGCTTTATGATTATGATGATTCCTGTTTTTACGATGACCGCATCATTTATATTGCCTTTCAAAGGTGGTGTCCTAATTTATATCGCTTATTTAATGCAGGTCACCTCTGTCGGTATCCCTACCAGCTCCTTTATCCTCTATGGTTTAGTCACCATCGGTTTAATTTTTGCCCTCCTCATCCTAATTGCCAAATTCGTCCTGCGTATTGACGCCAGCAAATTTGTCTTGCCGGACGAAATTTTAACTGAAATTAAAAATGCGGAAATAAACAAAAAGCAAAAAATGGCTCTTATCGTGCTCTTGGCTTATGTCTTAGTCTTGTTGGTCGCAGCTTTATTACCCTCCTTGCCAGGTGCAGCATTTGTCAATGCTCTCGGCGTCGGCGGTATCAGCGGCATCGCTACACTTATCCTCGGAGTATTAAGCTACAATGGTGAAAGTTTGATTTCCTTGCAAAAAGTATTTGCTAAGCTCGACTGGTCGTTGCTCTTCCTTTTAGCAGTGACTTTCCCCATTGCGGATTTAATCAAGCACGCCGATAGCGGTATCATGCCGACTATCATGGCAACTATCCGACCTATTGTCGCTAGCTTGGGCGCAGTACCGTTTATGATTGTTTCTATGGTTATCTTGGGCTTAATCACCCAAGTCACCCACAATATCGTCCTCGGTGCGATGTTTATGCCATTTTTGCTTCCTCTGTGTGAAGCTGTCGGTGGTAATATGTATACCCTATGGTTCATGCTATTCATCACCTTGAATATGGCATACTGCACTCCGGCAGGCTCTTTCCAATCTGCTTTGGTCTTTGGTCACGAGCAAATGGAGCGCAAGCACGCCTACCTCTACGGCATTATGCTCTTAATCATAACCTTTATCGTTTATGCCGTAGTTGGTATCCCCTTAGGTAATATCGTCTTTGGTTCTTTGGTGTAATATTACTAAAATACCCTTCACAAAAAGAGGAGCATATCTGCAAAAGATATGCTCCTCTTTTTTATGTTTCTCTTTTTATACTAATTCTAATTTTTCTCTTTTTAATGCTTCTCATTTAGCTTAGCTTTGAGCTTATCCAGAAAATCTCTACCCTGCTTTTTTTGCATCAATTCCGGCATATAAAGCGCCATATAGTAAAATTTGCTTTCAGTGAGCTTAGGAATAAACTCGATATGCTCATCATTTTTAAAGAGCCAATTGTGCTCAAACGGTATCATAAAAGCGACATGGCTACCGTTTTTAATCATCTTGCGCTGGATTTCAAAATTATCCACTACATAGCAATTCGTCCCGATATTGATTTGTTGCAAGCTGTTTTCGATAAAATAATTATGTATAATCACCGGAAAAGCGTTCCATTTATCCTCAGGCAACTTACTGGCAGCCAACACCTGCTCATAATGCGGAGATTTTTGCGATACACAATACCCCAATCTCTGCTCCAGCAGCACCTCATGCACCAATCCTTTTTCTTTTATCATCTTCAAATAGTTCTCATCATCTAAAGTATTGCAGGACATCGGTATGAGAATAATCGTATCATCGTCAATATCCGTATGTAAAATATAGCTATAGGAGACATTTTTCAAAATCATCTCCAGCTTAGAATTTTTCTTGACATAATCATTATAAAAGTCCAAAAAGAAATCATTAGCAAATCTGGGCGCAATATAAATATTTAATTTGCCACTCAAATTATCAGAGCGATTATCCG
>CAYTOM010000182.1:2260-3442 GCA_964439335.1 uncultured Peptococcaceae bacterium
GAGCATTTTCTCGCGAGAAAGCAGCATTTCCTTGGCATATAGAAAAACCACTACACCTATATCCGTAAAACTGACTCCATTATAGGCGCGCTTAAAAATCTGCACATCAAGCTCGTTTTCCAAATTAGTCATCGCTTTGGAAATGACCTGATGCGAAGTCAGAAAATTATCAGCAGTTTTTGAAAAGGATTTCGTTTCATAAATATCCACTAAATATTCCAAATGCTCTGTCCGCATTTTACGCTCCCCCCTCAACTTATATTTATTAGTATACCACAGCTTGCGATACTATGTCAAATACTCAAAAAAGCTGATGAGATAAACTCATCAGCTTTGCTTTTCGCCCTAAGAGGCGATATAAATCAGACGCAACCGGTCGGTTTCGGCAAGCCTGCAACTTTGCAAGCACCTTTAGCCGGGCCAGACGGGAACAAGTCGTAGATTTCTTTTAAGGAGAAACCGGACTGTTTGGTCATTTTACGGATCATCGGAGCGATGCCGTACTCAGCAAAGTAATCTCTCAAGTATTTGATTAATTTCCAATGCTCTTCGGTCAACTCTTCGATACCTTCTTCTTTAGCTAAGAATCTAGCTACATCCTCATCCCATTGAGATAAGTCAACAATAAAACCGTCTTCATCTAATTCGATGGATTTGCCATTTACTTCGATATTTGGCATAGTAGACACCTCACATTTTATATTTTTCTAATTCAAGTTTGGGATCAACAAAATCAGGATATTCTACCAAATAATCTCTCAACATCTGCGTAGCCTGCTCCAAACCTTCACCAATACCCAGCTTATATTCGCTAGCCTTAGTGTTTTTCATCTCATAAGCAAGCGCATCGCAAAATGCCAACCATTCAATACAATCATCCATCAATGCCATATTTATCCCTCCTAAAACACCGTGCGCAAGATTGCGCACAGTAGTTCAAGCAATTAAAGGCTTACGCTTGTGGTAAGGTAACATAGGAAGTTCCTAAATATAAGAACTCTACTTTACCTTCTTTAGCTAATTCATTAACAACGCCGTCAATTTCCTTTTTGGTTACGCCTAAAGCAGTAGCGATTTCTTTATTTTTCGCTTTTTTGCCAGCGGGAGCCAAAAATTCTAAAACTTTAGCTGCTAATTCTTCTTGAGTATACTCAGCCATTATAAACACCCCTTAGTAAATAT
>CAYTOM010000183.1:0-3438 GCA_964439335.1 uncultured Peptococcaceae bacterium
ATGTAGCTTGATTTTTTTAAAGTCATTTTATCACTCCTAAATAAAATACAAAACATTCAAAATAATACAAAAAATCAAAAATAATACATAAAATAAATACAAATGAATAATTCAATTTATATTTTTCAGTATATCCGATCATCTCGGATATACTGAAAAACTATTTAAGTGCAACAAATATTTAGTCAGCTAAAATCTGATGAACTACTGCGCCTTCGCATTGTGCAGGCAGGCGGACACCCATGATAGCTGCGATAGTCGGAGCCAGGTCTACCTCACGCATTTGGCGTTTCATTTCGTAACCACTCTTGACACCGGGGCCGGCTGCGACAAAGATAGGCGATACGGAGGTACCAAAGTAGCCCTCAGTGGTAGAGAGAGCGTCACCATGCAGACGGTTGAAGCCTTCCTCTAAGAAATAGATGATATCACCGCTCTTTTCGCCATTCATACCGAGCAAAGCAGCGTCTTTGTTGCGGATAGCGAGCTGAACGACGCGTTTGCCATTCATGCGGTAGTTGTACAAATCATCGATGATTTGGCGCTCTAATTCGTATTTATCCGCCGGGTCAACGATACCGTCGATACCCTCTTGGTTGTTACGACCTTTTAAGTTGATATAGATGTGGTTGCCACGAGGAGCGACAGCTTTGGTTTTCTCCCAGTCGATGATGTGTAAATCCTGACCGTCTTTGCCTTTTTTGAGGACAGTGTAGCCTAAATCACGCATGACACCGACATTCATGACAAAGCCCTCGCCCAAGTATGGCAATTCGTCCTCTTCGGAGCAGAGCAAGCCGTGGTCAGAGGTCAAAATCAAGGTCCAGCCTTTTTCCATTAAGGGCATAAATTTAGCGACATATTGATCGGCTTGGAGGTAGACTTCTTCGAGGAAGCCCTGGTAAACTTTTTCGTCGTTATTGCCGTAGCATTCGCGAGTTTTAGCCCAACGCCAGCAAGCGTGACCGACATGGTCGATACTGTGGAAATGGGTAAAGACTGCATCGTAGTCATTTTGCTCGATTAAGCCCAATAATGCTTTGGAATGCCATTCTTTGGCGTAATTCCATGCCGGCAAGGAGCGACGAGAGATCATTTCCGGATAGCTACCGCCTAAATTGGTGGTGTAGGGGCAATAGCCGGCGATGTCAACTACCTGTTGATACAAGGATTTAGGACTCCAGAGAGCATCTTTGGCACCAGTGGTAATATCCATAGCTTGTCCTAAGGTAATCTGAATGCTCGGTAGCTCATTGTCAATTTTCATGATGCTGATAAAGCGAGTAGCCTGGATTGGTTCGCCATTTTTCTCGGTATCATAGACTTGGGTAGGAATGTATTCACCCTCGTGAATGGTAGCCCAGGGAGCAGCATCTTTTTTGGAATAGTAAATTTCGACATGGTCGTATTTGCCGTTAGCACCTTTGAGGAGCAAGGAAGGCAATTGTCTGACACCGTTGGCAACGATGATAGGAAATTCCAAAGCATCGGCTGGGATTTCGTGTGCCCAGTTTTTCGGAGCACGCAACGGTACATCAAAGGTCGCAATTTGGTCTGCGAATTCGCCGCCTTCTTCGCCTTCGTGATGGTCTAATAATGGCCATGCTTTATTATCGGAGGAGTAGAATGCATTTTTCCAGCTACCTTGGGCATCTTCCATTTCAGTAGTATCTACTTTCATGACACAGCCGGCACCACCGTGCAGTTCGGTTTGCCCGCGTTTGCTGACTTGGTCGATATTAGCTGCGGCATAGGTAATCATTTCGTCCTCAACTACGGTGGCACTCATATTTGGTCCCAAGGGAGCAGTACCGTCAATTAAATGCAAAAGCTCGCTATCGGAGGACGGTGGCCAGGAGCTGGGCCAAGTCCAAACTAAGACTTTTTTGCCTGCTTCAACTAAGCAATTCCAGACCGGTTCAGCGGTGATTTGGGTCGAGTCGAAAGCGGAGACGAAACGGCTCAAATCGGTAGGATGCTGATTCCAGTAGCAGGTGATACCGTGGGTAGCCGGATAAGCACCGGTAGCCAAAGTAGTCCACATCGGTGGGGTGATAGTGGGGTTAGCACCGAGGATTACTAAATCTTCACGCGCCGAGCCCATTTCGATTAATTTTTTGATGTTTGGTAGTTTGCCCTCGTTGACCATGCGACGGGTCATTTTGGGATCCATGCCATCGATACCGATGACAAATACTTTGTTGTCCATAAGACGACCTCCTTTTGGTAATAAAACTCTCTCTCCAATTTGGTGAGAATATTCTTTACAAGTTTATTATAGTGATAATATTTTCATATGTGAAGCAGTGTTTTTGCAGGTCGGTTGCAACGAAATATTACCGCTCAAACTAAGGAGGTAAGGATTATTTGCAAATTAAAAAGCACACCGCGTGGTGTGCTTTTGCATATGTTTAAATCTTTAACTATATTATATCTATATATATTAAAATTAAAGTTTTACAACATTAGCAGCTTGAGGACCTCTAGCGCCTTCAACTACATTAAATTCAACTTCTTGACCTTCTTCTAAGGATTTGAAGCCTTCTTGCTCGATAGCGGAGAAATGTACGAATACATCTTTACCGTCTTGGCCTTCAATAAAGCCATAACCTTTTTCAGCATTAAACCATTTTACTTTACCTTGCATTGAAAATCATCCTCTCAAGATTAAACTGTAGCATAATTTGCTACGATAAACAGTATAACATTTAATTTATAACTTAGCAAGAGTTTTTTTATTTTTTATTGATAAATCATGCAACAAAAACTAATCAATAAGAAAAATAAAACTTATCAAGAAAATTATTCCTCTTTTAGTCTAATTCGGGAATAATTAAGCCGTAATTACCGTCTTTGCGGCGATATACTACATGGATATTGTGGGTGGAGGCATCTTGGAAGACAAAGAAATCGTGCGAGAGTAATTCCATTTGCATGATGGCTTCTTCTTCACTCATGGGTTTGACGACGAAATGCTTGGTACGAATGAGGTATTTATCGTCAGCGGATACTTCGGGGACTTCATCGCTAAAGGTGGGTATATTGGTTCCGATTTCTTTGGCTTTGCGGTTGATTCTGGTTTTGTATTTACGGATTTGGCGCTCGATTTTCTCCTCGATAGCGTCAATAGAGGCGTACATATCACCGCTTTGGGCTTCGGCACGCAGGATAAAGCCATTTAGCGGAATGGTGGCTTCAGCTCTGTGGATAGCGTGCTGCTCGACTATCATGGTGACGGTACCGGTTATTTCCTCGGTGAAATACTTTTCCAGTTTACTAAAACGCTTATATACATAGTCATTTAAAGCATCGGTTAGTTCGATGTTTTTGGTTTTTACGGTAAGTTTCATAAAAATCTCTCCTTTGTAATTCAATTGTAATTCAATTAAGCATTTAAAAAGGAAGCTATCTCCTTTTGAGTACATTATAGCATATGTA
>CAYTOM010000184.1:0-3411 GCA_964439335.1 uncultured Peptococcaceae bacterium
CCCTGAATACGGACAATGTCTTTTAAATCAGCGGCAAATAAGCCATACGGGAAATAATCTCTCAAATCGGTTTTTTGGGTAAATGGTAACAAATGTAAATCGTCAACTGTCTTGATATCCTCCGGTTTTATACCCTTTTCGTCCATACGACGGCGATAAACCTCGACTTTGTCATAGACCAAGCGCACTGTCTTTTGCAAACGCTCATTTTGTAGCTCGCGCAATTCCTCACGGGGCATACATTCGATTTCCGGATTGTAAATTTTGTTTACTGCTGTTTTCATAACTGATACCTCCAAAAAAATAATACTTTTTGAGGGCATAAAAAAATCGCCCTCTTTACCAAAGAGGACGAGCATTTACCCGTGGTACCACCTCAATTTAATATTGTCGAAAGGCAATATCCTCATTAAAAGTACGGCTTTAATAAAGCGTATACTCTGTCGCTGTAACGGGCGCACCCGTCGATGCCTACTAATTTTTCAGCATGCTGCTCTCAAGATGAATTCACCAAAGCTCCCCCACTCGGCTTGCACCACCCGCCGACTCTCTACAGAGTTTTGCCCAAGCTACTATTTCTCGGTCATTGCATTTTTATTGACACTGATTATAGCAAACGAAAAAATAATTGTCAAGCAATTTTTTTAAATTTTTTTGTAAAAATATTTTTGCCCAAATCAATTTTCGCTTGTTTTTCCGAAAAAGCTTGCCCAAGCCGCAAAATAACCGCCAAAAAAATTTAAATTTTATGCTAGAAAAATATATAAAAAAGCTATAATATCTATTATCTATTGACAATAAAATTTCGTGGTTGTATAATTATGTATGCTAAATGCAAAAATATAAATTAAAGGGGTTATTACAATGAAAAAGACAATGAAAATTGTGTCTGTTTTGTTAGTATTCGTTATGATGCTTTCCTTGGCTGCTTGCGGCGGCGGAGATGCACAAAATAACTCTGACAAAACTACCTTAACTATGGCTACCAATGCTTACTTCCCGCCTTATGAATATTATGACGGCGAAAATATCGTCGGCATTGATGCTGAAATCGCTCAGGCTATCGCTGACAAGCTCGGTATGGAATTAGAAATCGTCGATATCGAGTTTGACTCCATCGTTACCGGTGTCGCTACCGGCAAATACGATATGGGTATGGCTGGTTTGACTGTTACTCCGGATCGTTTAGAGAGCGTTGACTTTACTGATAGCTATGCTACCGGTCGTCAGGTCATCATCGTAGCTAGCGGCTCTGCTGTCACCTCTCCTGATGATTTGTACGCTGATGGCGCTACCTACACTATCGGTGTACAATTAGGCACCACCGGTGACATCTACTCCTGCGATGATTTCGGTACTGATCGTGTCCAGCAGTACAATTCCGGCAACGAAGCTGTTGAGGCTTTGAAATCCGGCAAAGTTGACTGTGTCATCATTGACAACGAGCCTGCTAAATATTATGTCGATGCTAACGAAGGCTTAGAAATTTTGCCGACCGAGTATGTCATCGAAGATTATTCTATCTGCATTGCTAAAGAAAACGAAGCATTGCGTGATGAAATCAATACTGCTTTGAACGAGCTCATCGCTGATGGTACTGTTCAAAACATCGTTGACAAATATATCTCTGCTGAATAATTTTCGGAATTCAATTAGCTGAAGACGCATATTCCGTCTTCAGCTTTTTTCATTTTATCTCGCTAAAAATTTGCTAAAGGAGTTGTAATTGTGGATCTGCTTTTTGATGACTTAAAACGCCAATTTATTCTCAACTTCATCGAAAAAGACCGCTGGAAGCTGATGGTGACAGGCTTGGAAAATACCCTGAAAATCACCATTGTCGCTGCTTTGATCGGTATAGTGATCGGTATCATTTTAGCTACCATACGCTCTACATATGATAAACAGTACGAAACCTTGAAAAAGCATAAAGGCATCAAGTATTATGTGCTGACCGTGCTAAACTTTTTCGCCCAAATCTATCTGACAGTCATTCGTGGTACGCCGGTAGTTGTTCAATTGTTAATAGCCTTTTTCATCATATTTGCTTCATCCAAAAACGGCGTCATTATCGCCATGCTGACTTTCGGTATTAATTCCGGAGCCTATGTCGCCGAGATATTCCGCGGTGGTATCATGTCGATTGATAACGGTCAATTTGAAGCCGGATATTCCTTGGGATTTAACTATTTTCAGACGATGATTTTCATCGTTATCCCCCAGGTATTAAAAAATGTCCTGCCAATGATTTTAAACGAGTTTATCGCCCTCTTAAAAGAAACATCCGTCGCCGGCTATGTCGCTGTAACCGATATTACTCGTGCCGGTAATGTCATTCGCGGCACGACATTCTCCCCATTTATGCCACTTATTGCCGTAGCAATCTTTTATTTAGTAATGGTTTTAGTTTTGACCCAAGTAGTCAAACGCGTCGAGAGGAGGTTGCGTAAGAGTGAACGATAAAAAAGAAGTCCTAATCAAGGTCACAGATTTGAAAAAGCACTACAACAACGGCACTGTAAAGGCGTTGAATGGTATCAATGCCGAAATTTACAAAGGCGAAGTCGTCGTCATCATCGGTCCTTCCGGCAGTGGCAAATCGACCTTTTTACGCTCGCTCAATTTGCTCGAATTGCCTACCAGTGGCAAGATTGAGTTAGATGGTGTGGATATTACCGATAAAAAGGTCAACATCAACAAATATCGTCAAAAGATGGGCATGGTCTTTCAGCATTTTAACCTCTTTCCCAATATGACTATTTTGCGTAATATGACTATCGCCCCGACCAAACTATTGAAAAAATCCACCGCCGAGGCTAATGCCAAGGCTGAAGAGCTTTTAAAGCGTGTCGGATTAGCCGATCGTGCTAATGCTTACCCCTCCCAGCTATCCGGTGGTCAAAAGCAGCGTATCGCCATAGTCCGTGCTCTCTGTATGGAGCCGGAAGTTATGCTCTTTGACGAGCCTACCTCCGCATTAGACCCGGAAATGGTCGGTGAAGTATTAGATGTTATGAAAGAATTGGCCGCTGATGGGATGACGATGATCGTCGTCACTCACGAGATGGGCTTTGCACGCGAAGTCGCTGACCGCGTCATCTTTATGGACGGCGGTGTCATCATTGAGCAAGGCACGCCCGAGGAAATCTTTACATCACCCAAAAGCGAGCGCTTGCAAAAGTTCTTAGCAAATGTATTATAATTGCCAAAAAAGCTACCAAGTTCGGTAGCTTTTTTTGTGTTTTTAACTATTATTCTTTTAAAAACACTTTCAATCATTGCCTAAGGAAAAAGTTTTCTGCATATTTCATGAAAATATCTTGACTTTTATAGGATCATACGCTATAATTGAAATGTTCTGTTAGATTTATCCGGGCCTATAGCTCAGGGGTAGAGCATCCGGCTCATAAC
>CAYTOM010000185.1:0-3392 GCA_964439335.1 uncultured Peptococcaceae bacterium
GCGCCGCTATCAGAACCTTTATCCGTAAAATCGTGTGGGACGGTGAAAACGCCCACGTGTATCTGTTCCATAATGATGGAGATTATGAATTTCCAAACCCACACACAATGACCGAAGAAACGGCAGAATCCGAAAGTCCGTTAGGAGAGGATAGCGAATGAAATCCTCATGTATTTGCGTAGTCAGAAAAAACGCAAATGTGAAGTCTCTATTCATGATCCGGTAGGGGTGGATAGAGAGGGTAATGAGATTACCTTGCAGGATATTTTAGGTACGGAAAATGATATCGTGGCAGATAAGGTAGAAATGTCTTTGGAATATGAGCAAACCTTGCAAAAGATGAAAGTTTTAAGCGCACGCGAGCAAGATGTACTCATTATGCGCTTTGGCTTAGATCATAATAAGCCTCTGACTCAGCGCGAAATAGGCAAAAAACTGGGTATTTCACGCTCGTATGTCTCACGCATCGAGAAAAAAGCCTTGGAAAAATTGCGCAGTCAATATGCAGAGTAATTATTTTAGACGCCTGAGAGCGTCTTTTTTGTGTCGCGCTAAATTTTCAGCTGAAAGACACTGATTGAGGGGGTGACTCCGAGTCTGACAGGAATTGCCGTCGTGCCTAAGCCGGTATTGACATATAGATGGCTTTGCGGAGATAGGGTGTAGGATTTGTAGGAATAAGCCTTGGCATAGACATTGTGAATCGGCGCGCCGATGATTGGCAGATAGACCTGCCCACCATGACTATGCCCGGCGAGGGTGAGAAAGGGCAGGTTTTTTGCGGCAATATTTACTACCGCATCGGGCTCGTGGCATAAAAGAATGGTAGGTATAGTAGGCGCATTAGCCAACAGTGAGTAATCGGGCTTGCCTAAAATTAATTCGTCTAAGCCGATGAGCTTAATTTGTTTAGAGTTATCTAGGGTGATGAGCTTTTCCTCATTGCATAATAGCTGAAAGCCACCCTCGCGTAAAATATTAGCATAGTATTTTTCGCCATCGCCACCATAGTCGTGATTGCCCCAAACGGCAAATTTGCCGTAGGGCGCGTTGATTTGAGCTAGGTAGGAGCCGACTTGGTCGAGATGAGCATAGTTTTTCGCTTTATCGATTAAATCTCCGGTAAAAACGACGATATCCGGTGATTGCTCGTTGATAGCATCTACAATTTTGGCTAATTGGGGCAAATCATAGGTGCTTCGTAAATGGACATCGCTAAATTGGACAACGGTGAGCTTTTGCTCGGACAAGGTATAATCATACGATAAATGCTCGATTTTTAACCGATATGGCTCAACAAAAAAGCCATAGCACAGGATAGTCAGCACCAGAATAAAAACAACCGCTTTATGCTTGAAACGCAATATTTTCATAAATATACCTCACTTAAATTTAATTAAAACCGGCTAAAATAATATTATATACTTTTTTCGGAACTTATGCAAGATATCGCCAAGTGCTTTTGCAAATTTGGAGAAATAATAAAAATTATCCCAAAGAGCGGTAAATCGCTTGTATAGGAGGAAAATTTAGTGTATAATAACGGCAAATGCTTTAAGGGAGTATGGTTTATGGGCGAGTATCGCAAGGCTTTTTTAAAATTGGATTATTTGCTGTTGTTAGCAGTTGGGATAATTATTACGATAGGCTTGATAGTTTTAAACAGTGCTTCCTCGCATGAAGCAGGCAATCAGGTCTTAAAGCAAATTATTTCTATCAGTCTGGGATTGATCATCTTTTTTATTTCTTTAAATTTCGAGTATAATGTTTTCAGCAAATACTATCGGCAGATTTATATTTTTACGCTTTTAATGCTGATTGCCGTATTAATTGTGGGGCATGAGGCAGGGGGCGCTAAATCATGGTTTAAATTTCCGGTTATCGGCACCTTTCAGCCCTCAGAGGTAGCCAAAATTTTGCTGATTGTTTCCTATGCCCAATTTTTAGAGGATAGGCGAGGACACTTAAATACTTTGTGGGAATTAATTCAAGCCTTTATGTTTTTTGTACCGCCGGTATTATTAATTTTAATGCAGCCGGATATGGGTAGTGCTATGGTCTTTTTGGCAATTATGATTGGTATGCTTTTTATGGCAGGAGCAAATTGGAAATGGCTCTTAGGCATATTTGGTGGTGGATTAACTGCGGCTATCGGCTATATCATCGGCATTTGGAAATTAGGCTGGTGGTCACCGTTGATGCCCCACCAGCTCAATCGCTTTTTAGTATTGTTTGATTCGACTATCGACCGCCAAGGCGTCGGCTGGAATGCCTGGCAGGCAAAAATAGCAATCGGTAACGGTGGCTTTTGGGGTCAGGGGATTGGTGCCGGCACCCAAAGCGCCGGTGAGTTTTTGCCGGAGCAATGGACTGACTTTATTTTTGCGGTGCTTTGCGAGGAATTGGGCTTTATCGGTGCAGCGGTAATTTTAGCGATGTTTGCGTTATTATTATATCGTGGAATAAAAATTGCTATGGAGAGTCGTGATTTGTATGGCTCATTAATAGCAATAGGCGTAGTGACGATGTATTTCTTTCATTTATTTGAAAATGTCGGTATGAATATCGGTATCATGCCGATAGCCGGTATCCCATTACCCTTTATCAGCTATGGCGGTAGTGCGGTATTGGCTAATTTCATGGGAATTGCGTTGTTGGAAAATATTTATATGCGCAGAGAGAGCTTATCATTTAGAGAATAGGAGATAATTTATGGCGCAACAAAAATTTTATGCGGTAAAAGTAGGGCGAGAAAGTGGAATTTTTACCACATGGGATGATTGCAAAAAGCAGGTCATCGGCTACAAGGGAGCTGTTTATAAAAGTTTTTTGAGCCGAGAAGAAGCCGAGCAATATTTAAACGGCGATAAAAAAATCACCATAGAGCAATATGACGGTCCGATAGCCTATGTCGATGGTAGCTATGATGTCAATACAGGAGCATTTGCCGCCGGAGCGGTGATTTTGTACCAAGGTGAGCAAATTGAGTTTTCCGAAAAGTATACCGATAGCGAATTAGCGCAAATGCGTAATGTCGCCGGAGAAATAAGAGCCTCACGCCTGGTGATGGAGTATGCTTTGGCACATGGCTGGGAAAATATCGCTATTTATCATGATTATCAGGGTATCGCTGCGTGGTGTGATGGCTCCTGGCAGGCCAAGCTCGATGGGACGAAAGAATATCGTGATTTTTACCAAAGTATCAAAGATAAACTGGCTGTCCATTTTGTCAAAGTAAAGGGACATTCGGGTGATAAGTATAACGATATGGCAGATAGTTTGGCGAAAAAAGCATTAGGAAAATAATTTGAAATAATAATATTTTTTTGGGAAATTTTTTATTTTGCCCTTGCCAAAGGGATTTCTGTATGATATAATATTTCTTGTTGTGA
>CAYTOM010000186.1:0-3385 GCA_964439335.1 uncultured Peptococcaceae bacterium
CAGATGTAGACGGTGACTATCGTTTTCTGGTCAGTGGAAATTATATGGTTTTCTACCGGGCAAACGGGAACGACATTTACATTGACCGTGTTCTTTATGGTCGCAGAGATTATTTGCGTATTTTGTTCGCAGATACCCAAGCCCCAATTTAATAATCACTCATCGTTAAAACCGCCGGCGACAAGCCGACGGTTTTCGATATAAAAAACTCACCTCTGTAAAGAGGTGAGTCAAAAATAATTTTTCCGAAAGCTTTTATGGAGATAAGGGGATTCGCTCCGTTCACTCCACAAAGGAGTAGCTTTTAATGATTGATTAAATTAGGTAGTTTGGTTAGCATATTTTAATATGTTATTTGTCGTTCACTATCACGCCGGGTCGGTTGCCTTAATCCTCGCTACTCTCTCGGCGGCGCCCTCCCGTTCGAATCCTAAAAACTAAAAAAGCTCTATCACCTAAAAGGCGATAGAGCTTTTATGGAGATAAGGGGATTCGAACCCCTGACCTTTTGAATGCCATTCAAACGCGCTCCCAACTGCGCTATACCCCCACGACAATCATAGTATAGCATGATATTAGCCATCTGGCAAGCGTTTATTAATGGTTTTTCTAAAAAAATTTTTTCGACAATTTATATTATACCTATCTTTAATGCGATTAATAATATATCATTATCCTTGAAAGGCGATTATTTTGCTTTTGTTAAAAAAATGATTTGAAATATTTCAGCGATTTGGTATACTATTAGTATAGGTTAAAGTGTGACTGCTATGCTTAAAATTAGGATGCCGGCTAGTGGTCAACGACCAGTTTAATAATCCAAGGAGGTAGAAATATGATTTTAACAATTTTTTGTTGGGTTGCTTTAATTTTATTCTTTGCGTTAAGCTTCTATAAAGCAAAGCAATTCGCATCGCTGCCGATGCACGGCAGACAGGATCTGTATCCTATTCCGTTAGAAGATGCAGATAAAGCTAAGTACGGTGGTTCTTATATGGAGGAGGACCGTTGGTTTGAGAAAAAGATCCCGCACAACAATTTTGCTATGCTTATTGATATGTTGGGTGAGATGCTCTTTATCAAAAAACTTTTCGTTAACCAAAACAAATTCTGGTGGATTTCTTATTCACTGCATTTAGGCATCTATGCAGCATTAGCATGGACGGTATTGCTCTTTGTAGGTGCATTTGCCGGCACTGCTTCCGTCTTTGGCACAATCGTATATGTATTAGTAACTATCGCCGGGGTTATTGCCGGTGTATTGATGACTATCGGTGCTACCGGTTTGATCATCAAACGCTTAACCCAGCAGGAATTCAAATCCTATACCACTCCACAGGAATTCTTTAACTTGTTCTTCTTGTTGGCTGTAGCTGTAACCGGTTTGTTGACCTTTGCTCTAAACGGTTTCAATTTCCAATATGGCTACGCTATCACCTATGCTATGGTTCATTTCCAATCCTTGCCGGCAGTATGTGCAGGTCAGTTGTATCCGGTAGCTAACACCGCTATTTTGTATGTACACATCTTGTTGTTAGGCGCAGTTATGATTTATATCCCGCTTTGCAAAATGAGCCACTATGTAGGTAAATACTTTACTTTCCATAATGTAGTTTGGGATAACCGCCCGAACTTGGCTGGTTCTGATGTAGAGAAGAGAATCATTGCTGAGAGCGGTATTGCTCCTGAGCCGGGCAAAAACTGGGCAGCTCCGCATTATCAGCCTGCTCCTGCTCCGAGCGAAACTAAAGAAGAAGAATAATTAAAGAAGGAGGAAGAATCATGATTGATGGTAAAAAATTAGGCCCTCGCGACATTGGTAAGTTGCCGGGTGAACAATTAACCTTTATTGATACCAAAAATTTGATGCCTTTAGCGGCACCTTTTGATAATCCTGATACCTGGCCGAAATTTCAGGAATTGAAGCCTGAATGGAAAGAAAAATATGCTTCCAGCTTAGACGGTATCGTAGCTATTGACTGCTTTGAAACTCCGAAAACCAAAGAAGAGCAAGATGAATTAGTCAAGAAATTCCTCTCAGGTGTCGAGAAAATGCTTTCCGACAAATCCAACAAAGGTATCATCCAATGCTTAAATTTGAGCATGGAATATTGCGCTAAATGTAATACTTGCTCCAATGCTTGCCATGTATTTGAGGCATCCGGATATAACGAAATTTATCGTCCTACTTATCGTGCTGAAGTATTGCGTATGATCGTGAAAAAATACTTCACCAAAAGCGGTAAATTAATGCCGAAATTTGTCGGTGCTGACATTGATTTGACTTGGGAAGTAGTTGCTCGTTTGGGTGAAAGCGCTTATCGTTGTAACTTATGTCGTCGTTGCAACCAGACTTGCCCGTTGGCATTGGACAACAGCTTGTTTGCAAAAGAAATTCGTAAAATCTTCAGCCAGGAGATGGGTATCGCTCCGAAACCGATCTTTGAAAAAGGCGATGTTTTACAATTAAAGACCGGTTCCTCTACCGGTATTACCAAAGCTGCATTCTTAGACACTGTTGAATTCTTAGACGAAGATTGCGCTGATTTGACCGGTCATGAGTATGTTACCCCGATTGACAAAAAAGGTGCTGACATCTTATTAATTCACAATGCCGGTGAGTTTATGGCTTGGCCTGAAAACCCGATGGCATTCACCATTTTGTTTGAAGAAGCCGGTTTAGACTGGACTTTGAGCAGTGATTTGATGGGCTATGACAATGTAAACTATGGTATCTGGCATGACGATTTAATGGCTAAGAAAATCGCTGTGGCTCAAAACGAAGCTGCTAAGAAATTAGGTGTACAGCGTATCGTTATCGCTGAGTGCGGTCATGCGCATAAAGCCGCTGCTGTCGTAGCTGACCGTTTCTATCCCGGTAAAGACAGAGTACCGGTACAGAGCTTCTTGCCGTTGTTGCGTGATTTAGTTTTAGCAGGTACCTATGATTTAGATCCCAGCCGCAACAGTTTCTTGACCACTTTGCATGACCCGTGCAACTATGTGCGTCAGATGGGTATCGTTAAACCGCAGCGTGACATTTTGAATGCTGTTATGCCGAAAGGCAATTTTACCGAGATGGAGCCGCATGGTGTTAACAACTACTGCTGCGGTGGTGGTTCCGGTTTTGCTATTATGAATAGTATGAACTTCTCCTACTTCCGTAACAATGTCTCTGCTCGTAAGAAATTATCGCAGATTTTGAATGCTTTCGGTCCGGCATCTGCTGACCCGAATGTTATCAAATATATCACTGCTCCTTGCTCTAACTGCAAAGGCACGATGCGTGATTTGTTAGAAGCATGGCATATGGAAGACTACAACTTCCATTACGGCGGATTGGTTGAGTTAGTAGTTAACGCTATGACCAAATTCGATGAGCCTT
>CAYTOM010000187.1:0-3375 GCA_964439335.1 uncultured Peptococcaceae bacterium
GTTGCTCAAAAACTGCTCGCATTTGCCGTTTTTCACTTCTTTTAAATAGCAGCGTGCATCTTCGCGCCCATGAATGTTGGAAAAAATAAAGCCGTCGAAATTTTCGTCTAAAAGTGCCGCCGAAAAGCTCAATTGCCCAAAAATATGCTCAAATGCATCGTAGTGAATTACTGCGCGATGACAAAATTGTACTTGACTGCGACTATCTAAAGCAGCGAGAAATTTATCGTGATTTTGGGCGATAGACTTTAATTCGCTGATATCGTCGTTGAGCACAAGCATCAAATCATGCCAATCCGCGCCATCTATCCCACGAGTTAGGGTCTGATAGCGTCTTTCGGCTGTACGCAGACGATTATTAAATCGAATAGTGATAACGATTAAAACCAACAAAATTACCGCTAAAGCCGCACAAAAAAATATACTATATTGATTAAATTGTGTCCAATTCATAAATTCGACCTCCTAAATATCGCAAAAATTTAGCTAACCAACTCAAATCCTAATATTATATTATAATACATTTAAAGCGCAAAAAACAAGTATGAAGAGGTAATTTTTAATTATTATTAATAATATTGGGGGCTTTTTTACCAACTCTTAACGAATAGATCACAATAATTATTTGCTTTTTAAAGACCTTTCTGGTATACTAAGACTACTTAAAAACGGAGGATAAAAAATGAAAAAAATAATCGCCTTGGTTTGTCTTTTGGCATTTTCCTTGACCGCCTGTGCAAATACTGTAGTAGTTGAGGAAAATATCTATCAAAATAAAGCTCACATCGCGGATAATTACGATGTCATCGTCTATGCCGCTGAGCCCGAGGGTATTGCTGCCGCGGTAGCTGCTGCCCGATGTGGCATGAAAACCCTGCTTTTAGAAAATGATAGCGCTTTAGGTGGCTTGATGACCTTGGGTGAATTAAATTTTATCGATATGTGCGAGGGCAGAGATGGGACATCTCTGGTCGAAGGGATATTTCGCGAATTTTACGATATGGTAGATGGTAGTGCTTTTGATATCACCGAAGCTAAAAATGCCTTTTTAGCCTTGTGCGAAGCTGAGGATAATTTGACTTTGCGTACCGAAAGCCAATTAGTCACGCCGATTATGGAGGATAATAAAATCATCGGCGTTACCATGCAGGAAAACGGCAGTGAAAAAAGCTATTTTGCCGATGTGCTCATCGATGCTTCGGCTGATGCTGATTTAGCCGCTTTAAGCGGTGTACCCTATACCTTTGCCGGAGAGGATATCGGCGAAAAAGACCGACAAATGGGAGTGACCTTGGTTTTTGAATTATCCGGTGTCAACTGGGGCGAAATTTACCGCTACTTAAATTTCCAACGCTTAAAAGCTGAATTTAGTGGCTCCGCCGGTGGTATGGGTGCCACCGACAAAATGGCGTGGGGCTATACCGAGGAGGGCTATGCCTATGAACCGCAGGATCCATTGATGCGCCTGCGTGGTTTTAATCTGGCACGCCAAGATGACGGGACAGTATTAGTCAATGCGTTAATTATTTTCGGCGTAGATGTGCTTGATGAGGAGAGCAAGGCGCAAGCTATCGCGCGTGGGCAAAAGGAATTAGAATACATTATTCCCTACTTAAATGAAAACTGCAAAGGCTTTGCTAATGCCACGCTCAAAAGCACCGCTCCTCAATTATATGTGCGCGAAAGCCGCCACATTATCGGCGAATATCAGCTCACGATAGATGATGTCTTAGAAAATCGTGACCAATGGGACAAGATAGCCATTGGCAGCTATCCGGTAGATGTCCAACCGACTGCTACTCAGACCTATGGCACAGTCGTAGGCAATCCCGACCGCTATGCGATTAGCTACCGCTCCTTAGTACCGCTTAAAATAGATAATTTACTGGTAGTAGGGCGCAGTGCCTCGTACAAATCACTGGCTGCCGGATCCGCAAGAGTTATACCCCTAGGAATGGCGTGTGGGCAAGCCGCCGGTGTCGCTGCTTGCTATGCTAAGGAAAATAGCATCTCCGTCCGCGATATTTGCAATAATACCGAGGCTATCACCTCTATCCAGACTACCCTAAAAGAGCAGGGAGCTTACTTAGAAGATTTCAATTTGCCTGAAGAAATCATGAATCACCGGGCATATAGCGGTGTTAAAATATTGCGCTCCTTAGGGCTTTTAGACGGTGGCTATGATAATAATTACAAGCTAGACGAGCCTATGGGTAAATGGCGCTATCAAAATATGCTCAATGGTGTCCTCAAAAAAGCAGGAATTACGACGGATTACATTGAAGTAAATGACAATGTGCCTAATCGCCAAGTAATCGGCACCACCGCTCGCGCTGCGGCGAGCTTTATCGGTATCAAAAATCCCGATGATTTTGAGGGCTATAAAAAATGGCTTTTAGACGAGGGGATTTTAACCCCCGATTTGCTCGAGTATTTTACCGATAGTGAAGCGACCCCCAACGCCGCTGAAACAATTATGCTTTGCAGCAATCTCTACCAATGGCTTTTGCTTCATGGAGCCAATGGCGTAGTGATTGACTAAAAATAGATGCTTACAGTATCAAATTTAACAAAGAATATGTCTATTTAAAGAAAAGAAAGGATGAACACATATGTCTAATATTTGGCATGACATTGACCCTAAACGCATTACTCCGGAGGATTTTATCGCCGTTATCGAAATATCCAAAGGCAGCAAGAAAAAATATGAGCTGGACAAAGCTACCGGCTGTATCATTTTGGATCGTATTTTATACACCTCGACTCATTATCCGGCTAACTACGGCTTTATCCCCCGTACCTACGGTGATGACAAAGACCCGTTAGATGTACTTGTCCTCTGCTCGGAGCCATTAGAGCCGTTGAGCTTGGTACGCTGCTATCCTATCGGTGTCATCGTCATGAAAGACAATGGCAAAATGGACGAAAAAATCATCGCTATCCCGATGAAAGACCCGAATTATAACGCTTATCACAATATTGATGAATTACCTCGCCATGTATTTAGCGAAATGGAGCATTTCTTTACCGTTTATAAAAATTTAGAGGGTAAAAATACCGTCGTTGACGAGGTCAAGGACAAAGCTACAGCTTTGGAAATTATCGAAAAATGCTTAGATAATTATGTCGAAACTTTTTGCCGCTGAATAAATCCGAGAGCAACTAAAAATATTTGCACCTTTACTCCTTGTGAGTGTGATAGTAAGCATTGTCCACAAGTGGATAAGTTTTTAAAGTAATAAAAGCTCTGTGACTTTTGTCACAGAGCTTTTTTAGATATATATTTTTAGGTATACTTTTACAAATTTAAAACTTAAACTAAAAACCTTTTTCAAAGAGGTAGAAAGGGGGCAGGTGCTTGCCCCCTTTCTCCTC
>CAYTOM010000188.1:0-3352 GCA_964439335.1 uncultured Peptococcaceae bacterium
GATATTTTCAGAAAAGCTTTTCTTAACTTTATTATAGCACAAACAATACTTATTATCAATATAAATACTATAAATTTAGAGGTTTTTGACTTATTGACAGGGAAAAGTTAAGCGAGTATAATATTAGCAAATGTATTTAAACTAAGATAGTAGCTTGAGAAATAAGCGATTAATATTAGGAGGTTTAACGATGGAAGAGAGTATGACATGGGATCTAACGCAGATGTATCCTACGATAGAGGCTTGGCAGGAGGATTTAAAGAAAGCCCAAATTATCGCCGATGATATTTTGGCGATTAAAGGGACAATTACCAAATCAGCGACTAATTTGTATCGGGCACTAACTCTGAATGATAAATTAGGCGAGATAGTTTCGGCTCTTTTTGTGTATGCCAAGATGTATTTTGACCAAAATATGGCTAATGCTGAGGCGAAAAATATCTACGAATCGGCTGATAGCGCCTATACGATTATTGCCGAGAAATTAGCGTTTTTTGAGCCGGAATTATTAGAGCTGGATAGTGATATTTGGCAGCAATATTGTGCCGAATTAGAGGAGCTCAAGCTGTATGATTTTTTAATTCAAAATTTCTTGGAGCGCAAAGAGCATATTTTTAATACGCAAATCGAGGAAATTTTGAGCAAAATGGGCTCGATGGCTAATTCTTTTGAAAAAATTTACGATGATTTGACGGTTAATGATATTACCTACAAACAAATTTCCAACCCTAAAGGCGAAACTATTTGCGCGGATAATAATAACTATGCCGTAGCATTGTCAAATAGCGACCGTAATTTTCGTCGGGATTATTTTACCTCGCTGTTAGGCATTTACAAGCAGCATGTGCATACTATTGCCTCGGCTTATTACGGCTCGGTAAAAAGCGATTGCTTTATGGCGAAAAGTCGCCGTTATCCATCGGCGCGCAATATGGCATTGTCGGGACTGCATATTCCGGAGGAGGTTTACGACAATTTAATTTCTACCGTTAGAGCCAATGCTGCTCCGCTTAGAGAGTATGTCACTTTCCGCAAAGAAAAGCTGGGGCTGGATGACATTCATTTTTATGATTTGTTTGTGCCATTGGTGCAGGATACCGATAAAAAGTATACCTTTGAAGAAGCCAAGGATTTAGTTTTAAAGGCTACTGCGGTCTTGGGCGAGGATTATACTAAAGTATTAGAGGAAGCATTTGCTAATCGTTGGATAGATGTCTATCCGGCACAGAATAAAGCTACCGGAGCATACGCTATTCATGCGTATGGGTATCATCCGTATTCTTTGCTAAACTTTACCGGGACATTAAACGATGTCTTTACGATAGCGCATGAATTGGGTCATGTGATGCACAGCTACTACAGCAATAATAATCAGCCGTATGTCTATGCGGATTATTGCATCTTTACAGCCGAGGTCGCCTCGACAGTTAATGAGCAGTTGTTGTTTGATTATTTATATGCCCATTCTAATTCCGATGCCGAAAAAGCTCTGCTTTTGACCAATCAGCTGGATAATATCCGCTCGACTTTGTATAGACAGACTTTGTTTGCGGATTTTGAAAATCTCACCCATCAGGCAGTGGAAAACGGCTTGCCGCTTTTGCCGGAAAAAATGTGTGCTGATTATGCGGAGCTCTATCATATTTATCATGGCGATGACTTTGTCGTCGATGATTTATTGACCTATGAATGGGCTAGAATTCCCCATTTTTATCGTGCTTTTTATGTCTATCAGTATGCTACGGGCATTTCGGCGGCTACGGCTATCGCCAAAGGAATAATTGAGTATAAGCCTAATGCTGTCCAAAATTATCGCAATTTCCTCACGAAAGGCGGCAGTGATTATCCGATTGAATTATTGAAAATCGCCGGGGTAGATATGGCATCCCCCCAACCTATCGAAGATGCTTTAGAGTATTTTGCGGAACTTTTAGCTGAATTAAAAACTTTGATTTAGCCTTGACAAAGAAAAGCAAATATGCTTTAATAATTTTATAGTAATTGCATAAAGATTGCATATAACCGCCGGGTTAGCGTCTTATCTCATTTCAGTAGGCCTTTGAAGAAATGGGATAGGGCGCTTTATTTTTTAAAAAATATATTTTGAGGTGAGAGAGATGTTAAACAAGCAAAGCACTGCCTGGTTATTTTTAATCATTGCCGGAGCATTGGAAATCGTGTGGGCGTATTTTATGAAGCTCTCCTGCGGATTTACGGTATTAATTCCTACTGTAGTGGTAATCATTTGTTTGGTGATTAGCTTTTTTCTGTTGGGTAGAGCGGTAAATGTCCTGGGCATAGGATTAAGCTATGCCGTATTTACCGGAATAGGTATCGCCGGCACGACGATTATCGGGATATTTTTGTTAAATGAAACTGCCAATTTAGTCAAGATAGTTTCCTTGCTAGTTTTATTGGTAGGTATTATCGGACTGAAATTTGCGGAAAATGCAGAAAGCAATATTTCACAAAAGGAGGGGGAATAACTGATGATGTGGGTAGTTTTGCTACTTGCTTCTTGTTGCGAGTTAGCTTTTACCGTATTTATGAAGCTCTCTTGCGGTTATACCAATAAAAAGTATACAATTTTGACGATTATTGCCTCGGCTTTAAGCATTTTTCTTTTGTCTGTCGCGACGACAAAATTGCCATTAGGCTTGTCATATGCGATATGGACAGGATTAGGTACGATTTTTACCGTCACTTTTGGGATTATCGTCTTTCATGAAAGCCGAAGCAAGAAAAAGTTATTCTTTATGAGCTTAGTTTTAGTGGGGATTATCGGGCTTAGACTAAGCGGTAGTGTGTAAAGGTGTCAATATCGCTTGAAACGCTAAAAACCTCCGTCTAATTGTTACCGATTAGGCGGAGGTTTTGTTAATTAAAAAGTAGCTTGATTTGACAGCTATGAGGTGAATAAATTTAGCTGTATTAGATATATCAGCAAGCCGGATTAATCCCGGATCATAATTTTACGCAAAAAAAGTAAGCTAAAGATGGGACTCGAACCCACGACCTGCTGATTACGAATCAGCTGCTCTACCAACTGAGCTACTTTAGCTTAACGAACGCTTAATATTATATATGTTTTTCGGATTATTGTCAAGAGCTTTTCTTGAAATTGCGTTTGTTATAGGTAAAATATAAATAAGAATTTACAAATACTAAATTTATAAAGACGAAATTAAAGCGGCTATTTTAGAATTACCGAGGGTGGTTTTACAATATTAAAAAAATCCCTTAGTGAGGGCAATTCCTCACAAGGGATAAAATTAAGATTGTCTTTTTATTTTTGCGGATAAATTGTTCCAATGTTTTTTAATACCTCGTGTATCGAATATATACAAAGTGT
>CAYTOM010000189.1:0-2228 GCA_964439335.1 uncultured Peptococcaceae bacterium
ATTCCGCTAATATCCGGCAGCATCACATCTAACAAAGCAATGTCGATATTTTCGGTAGATAGTATTTTTTGTGCCCCCGCCCCATCTAAAGCTGTAAAAATTTCCAAATCCAACTGACTACGCCGTAAATATGCCTCTAAAATTTCGATATTCATTTCATAATCATCGACTATTAAAACCTTAAACATCAAGCAACACCCATTTTTAATTCAGTATTATTTTATTTTAGCAGATTTAAGAGCCTTTTTCAATAAAACCGTCTCATTTCTCTGACTTTTTTTCATACTAAGCAAATAAAGACTCAAAAGAAATATCCCCGCTAAAAAATAAACATAAAAATAGCGACTGAAATTCGCTAAAAACAAGCACACCAATCCCCCACCCAGCAGATAACCGCTTCTTAACACAATATTATTATCTGTCGGGCAATCAGCTATCTCCGGCGTATTTTCCGCAGGTACTACTGCTAATTATTCTTTCACTGCCAACGCAAAAATATCCTGCCAACTAGCCAAAACTGACTGACCACTAATCCTATTTTTGATCATCCTCACATTTTTCGCCGAAAAACAATCCAAAACTATGACAGTTTTATTATATTTCTTTTCCTTTGCCAATAGATCCTTTAAATCCTCTTCCCCAAATCCCAGCCACAAATCATACTCCCCATTTTGCAAAAATCCATCCGACAAAGCAGTTTCTGCCCCGGCTAAAATACCTCGTACTTCGGCTTGCAAAATATCCTGCGTCTTACCTTTACATTCCGTTATCCACGCCTCTTTAGCCTGCTCATACGAAACCAATTCAGCTATTTTTCTCCTCTGATAGCCTATCAGCTTAAACCTCAATCCCATCACTAATAATAGATAGCACCCCAGACCTATCATCGCCCTATCGACACCTATTTGCGCCCATATCATCAGCCCTAATATTCCTACCATTAGCAGTACCGCCGCCGCATCAAAATAATCACTGTAAAATAAACGATATCCTCTTTGGTACAAATATTGCTTTTGCTTATTTTCTTTAAATTTTTTACGCCAAAATTCCTGCATTTTCCTCACCTCAAGCCTATTATCACCTAAATTGCTAATTTTTAAGCACAAATCAAATTTACTCTTTATTTTTCCGCTCTTTTATCATATAATAATGGCAATAGATTTTTTAAGGAGCTGATTTTATGCCTACTACCGAGCAAATAAACGATGCCCGCAATTACCTAATCGCTAAGGAAAACAAACTAAAAGAAGCGATCATCGTGACCGAAAATATTTTAGAATGTGTCGGCGATTATTATAAACAAAACGAACTCCAGCGCAAGCGCCGAGATTTATTAGCCGAATTGCAGGAAATCGACACCATCTATGCCCCTAAATTAGTCGGCTTAGAATTTACCGAGGAAGCATTAGAAAATATCACTAATTTAGCGGAATATTTGTGGGATGTCGATGACAAAATCACCGCTAAAATGCAAGAAAGCAAGGATTTATTTCGCCAAGCCGTCGCCCAAGCAGGCGAAATATCCGCCGAATAATTTTTTCATCTTTGGGAAATACTCATTTTGAGGTGAGTATCATGCCCTATGATAATGATTTTCGTATCGAAAATAAAACTGCGGAAAGCCCATTTAAGCTAGCCGAACTTAATTTATATCCGATGGATAAGGATAAAAAGCCTGCCTTTCCGCTAAAAAAGGAGCAGTATTAAACTGCTCCTTTTTTATGCTTTTTCACTCTCTGCCTATTCCTCGACATATAAATAATAATATACTTTTGCTACTACAGCCAGCACTTCGCCTGCATTGATACTCTGATTACTCATTAAACTACACTTATCTAGCCCCCGATATTCACTTATCCCCCACTCATGGCGAATACGCACAAACCAGCCGTCATCATCATGTCCTACCTCTTCGATAACGCCCTCATCTACCGCCAAAACTTCAAAATCTTCATCTGCTTGATACAAAGCATGATCATGAAAACGAATATCCTTATACAGCGGGTCATAGCCATATCCATATTCATAAATAGCCGTAGCTTGGCATGGTGCATTGGTTACTGACGCCACACTGCCCACACTCTGATAGCGCACCATGCTTTGAGTCGGTTCGCTAGAGGGCTCATGAGTAGTATCATCATCAATCTCAGGTTGGATTTCTTCTGCCAAGATAGGCATTTCATCTATACTATCCGTCTTTTCCACTCTCACCGCATTATCTATGGGCA
>CAYTOM010000189.1:2238-3343 GCA_964439335.1 uncultured Peptococcaceae bacterium
CGCCACCGGTAATGTCATCTGCTTTACATCATTTACCGCTAGCGCATTAGCCGCCATTTGCGCCTCTTTATAATTATCACCGATTTTTTCTACCAAATAATACCCATAGCAAAGCGCAATCGCCGCTAAAATTAAGGTACTCACCCAAGCATTTTTTACCAATTTACGCCAGCCAGCCTTTTTTAGTTTAATTTTTTTCATCTTTTACACCTCCGTCACCAGTATTGCCGACGGAAGTATATTTTAAACCTGACCTATCACAGTTTCAGGATAAAAATGCTGCAAAATCTGCTGATAATTCCAGCTCTCTTTAGCATAGTATTCTGCCCCATACTGGCACATACCTACCCCATGCCCGCTGCCAAAGTTGGTAATTAGCACCTCATCTGCTTTGACCTTTATTTCCATTACACTACTTGGCAGAGCCAATGCTGTGCGTATCTGAGTAGCATCATACTCCACACCATCTATTTGAATTACTGCTGCTCGTCCACTTGGCGTATAGCTTTTTATCTGCATATTTTTTACGCTATTAACCCCTATCGCTTGCGCAATATCCTCCTTGGTAAAAATATGCTCTACTCCGCTATGCTTGTCCTGCCCATGCAGGCACTCCACACTTGGTAAATAAGCGACATCTCCGCCCCATACCTCTTTTGCCGAAGCAGTCCTGGCTCCACCGCAGCTGGCATGATACGCCGCAGTAATCACACTACCTTGCCAATAAAGCACCTCTCCTTTAGTCTCCGCTACTGCCAATGCTATTTTATCTCGATAAATTTCATAATTACTACCCCAGCGTTTTTGCTGCTCATCAGCACTTAGCCAATCCTGCGCGCTCGTCCCTGCCGGAATATATTCCTTACCACTTAAATAATGCACGCAATAGCTCCTCGCTGCTACTGCCTGAGCCTTGAGCGCCTCGGTAGCAAAATTAGCCGGCATTTCTGCCGCTACCACCCCACAGACATACTCCTCTAGCTCCTGCTTGATGATTTCACCGTTTTTTGTCTGCACCGACACCCAAAACACCTTTTCTGTAATATCCTTTACCCCACCATCGGCGAGCTCTGTCTCCTTTACTATCGGGATAACCTCTTTTGGC